>JAICIT010000008.1 GCA_025960445.1 Bradyrhizobium sp.
GCTCGTCTCGCCCATGAAAGGGGAGGGATAAAGAGGCAGCGAGTGCAACGCGAGTTTTCTTATCCCTCCCCATGAAAGAGGAGGGATGAAGAGGTGACCAGCGGAACGACGAGCGAAAAGAAGAAGCGAGCACGCAAACGTCAGGAACGAGCACCCTACCGCAACGCATCCGACGTCAGCTTGAACTTCTGGATGCGCTTGCCGGTATCGACCTCCGCGGTGAAGACGTTGCCTTTCGCATCGACTGCCATGGCGTGGATCCAGTGAAATTGCCCGGCGTTGCGGCCATTGTGACCAAAGCTGCCGACCACGGTGCCGTCGTCGCGCCGGAGCACGCGGACCTCGTTGTTCTCGCCGTCGGCGCTCAACAGGTACGTCTGATTCGGATCGGGCCAGATCGCGATGTCCCAGACCGCGCCGTTGCCGAGCGTGTTCTTTTCGAAGAACCACTCCTTCACAAAGGTGCCGTCCTTCTTGAACACCTGGATACGATTATTGATGCGATCGCAGACATAGACGAGGCCATCATTGGCGATCTTCACGCAGTGAACGGGATTGGCGAATTGCTGCGGCGGCGGCGCCTTGGGATCGTAGGGCGGCTGCTTGTCGTCGCTCGGCGGCTTGCCGTAGGCGCCCCAATGCCGCTTGTAAGCGCCGGTGGTGGCGTCGAACACGATGACGCGGTGATTGCCGTAACCGTCGGCGACATAGATTTCGTTGGCGTCCTTGTCGATCGCGGTTTCCGCCGGCTTGCCGAGTTGCGTGGTGTCGTTGCTGCCCTTGCTCGGCGCGATCTTGCCGATCTGCATCACGAACTTGCCGTCGAGCGTGAATTTCAGGATCGCGTTGTCGTTGTCGGCATTGCCGCCGATCCAGACGAAGCCCTTCTCGTCGACCTCGATGCCGTGCTCGCGCCCGACCCACTCATAGCCTTCGCCGGGACCGCCCCAGGCGCGCAACAGGTTGCCGTCGACGTCGAATTCCAGCACCGGCGGCGCGGACACGCAGCATTTCGAACGAGGTGGCGTCAGCGCCGCGCCCTTCTCGTCATCGGTCAGCGAGCGCGGCCGATGGATCACCCAGACGTGGCCCTGCCAGTCAACCGTGATGCCGCCGACCTGTCCGAGGATCCAGTTGTTGGGCAACGGCTTCGGCCAGGATGCATCGACCGCAAAGGTCGGGATGTCGCCGGCCCGCGCACTACCCGTCATCGCGGGGGCGACAAGCAAGAGGGCGAGCGGCAAGATGCCAGGCGCGAGCAGAGCGGAAAATTTCCCGCAAAGACGTGCGGCGGCACGCGCGGCTTCACCGCGATCTGGAATCGCCCTCATACGTATCCTCCCGTTTCTCGTTCGCGGGTGTTCCCGCTTGCGAGGGCAAGTCAATCGCGCCGACGTTCCGGAGTCAATTGAGTGAGGTTTGGTTGTTTCAGCGAGAACGCGTGGATGGGCGTGAAGCGGCGGAGCAAGTTACGCCGGCGCGCGGAAGCTCAACAGCTTGCGGCTCTTGTATTCGAACAGCTTGCCGGTTTCGCTCCAATCCGGCGCGCACATCGGCAGGATGAATTCGGCTGCCTGCTCCGGCGTGTCGAGCGTCATCGGGTCTTCGCCGGGAAATACGCTGGCGCGCATCCTGGTCCGGATCGGACCGGGGTCGAACAGGTTGACGCGCAGCGACGTCGCCGCGGTTTCCTGCGCCCAGGCACGCGCCAGGGTTTCCACTGCGGCTTTCGAAGCGGCGTAGGGACCGAGATAGGCGCTGGCCTTGCTGGCGGCGGCCGAGGTCACGAACACCGCGCGGCCGGCGTCGGATCGCTTGAGCAGCGGCTCCATGCATCTGATGAGCTGGAAATTCGCGGTGACGTTCACCGCAATCACGTCGTTCCAGGCTTTCAGGTCGATATGCCCGAGCGGAGAGGAGGGCCCGGCGACGCCGGCATTGCCGATGAGAATGTCGAGTTTGCCGTGGCGCTCGTGCAGCGCCGCGCCGAGTCGGGCGATGCCGTCGAAATCACTGAGATTGAGCGGCACCAATGTCGCGCTGCCGCCGGCCTGGCGGATCTCGTCATCGAGTTCTTCCAGTCCCGCCTGGGTCCGCGCCACCGCGACGATATGCGCGCCCGCTTTTGCCAACGCGCGGGCGGTTGCGTAGCCGATGCCGCGCGAGGCGCCGGTCACCAGAGCAATACGGGAGGCGAGGGAACTTGTCATCGAAACAACTCTGTTCGCGTCGTCGTCTGCGAAGGCAGCGAGCGATACGCGTGGCGGTTATGGTGGAAGATGGTGCTTGTTGTCTTATGTTTTTTCGAGCAGTGCGGCCGGGTTATGATCGATCGAAGCTCGCTCGATCTTTCTTATCCCTCCCCACAAGTGGGAGGGATAAAGGGGTCCCGCATTCGCCTGAACACCAATGCAGCAGAACTAACTCGCCTCGGCCAGCAACGACAACTGCCGTGGCGGCGCCTCGGCCTGGGTCTGGTCGGTGAGATGCGTCGGATAGGCCCCGGTAAAACAGTGATCCGAGAATTTCGGGTTGGCGGGATCGCGGCCGGGTTCGCCCATTGCGCGATACATGCCGTCGATCGACAGGAACGCCAGCGAGTCCGCGCCGATGATGTCGCGCATCTCTTCCAGATTATGCGTCGCTGCCAACAGGCCGCCGCGGTCCGGCAGATCGATGCCGTAATAGTCGGGGTGAATGATCGGTGGCGAGGCAAGCCGGAAGTGCACCTCGCGGGCGCCGGCGTCACGCATCATGCGAACGATCTTCTTCGAGGTGGTGCCGCGCACCAGCGAATCGTCGATCAGGATGATGCGCTTGCCTTCGATCGCGGCGCGATTGGCATTGTGCTTCATGCGGACGCCGAGTTCGCGCACGCTCTGGGTCGGCTGAATGAAGGTGCGGCCGACATAGTGGTTGCGGATGATGCCGAGCTCGAACGGCACCCCGGAGTACTGGCTGTAGCCCACCGCGGCGGGAACGCCGGAGTCGGGCACCGGGACGACGACATCGATATCGACGTGGCTTTCGCGCGCGAGTTGCGCGCCGAAGGCTTTGCGGACTTCATACACGGAGCGGCCACCGACGATCGAATCCGGCCGGGAGAAGTAGATGTATTCGAAGATGCAGGGCCGCGGCGGCTTCGGCGGAAACGGCTTGTGAGTTTGCGCGCCGCGTTCGTCGAACACGATGATTTCGCCGGGCTCGACATCGCGGACATACTTGGCGCCGATGATATCCAGCGCGCAGGTTTCCGAAGCCAGGATCGGGCAGCCATCGAGTTCGCCGAGCACCAGCGGACGAATGCCGAGCGGATCGCGCGCGCCGATCAGCTTCTTGTTGGTCAGCGACACCAGCGAATAGGCGCCCTCGATCGCGCGCAACGCCTCGATGAAGCGATCGATGAATCGGTTGCGCTTCGATTGCGCGACCAGGTGCAGGATCACTTCGGTATCGGTGGTGGATTGCATCATGGCGCCGTTCCGAACCAATTCGCGGCGCAGGGTGAGGCCATTCGTGAGATTGCCGTTGTGGCCGACGGCGAAGCCACCGGCATTGAGTTCGGCGAAAAGCGGCTGGACGTTGCGCAGGATGGTCGCGCCGGTCGTGGAGTAGCGGACGTGGCCGATGGCGGCATTGCCGGGGAGGCGTTCGATTACTTCGCGGCGGGAGAAGGTATCGCCGACGAGGCCGAGGCGCCTTTCGCTGTGAAAGCGGGTGCCATCAAAGGAGACGATGCCGGCGGCCTCCTGGCCGCGATGCTGCAAGGCGTGCAGTCCGAGAGCGGTAATGGCGGCGGCTTCGGGGTGGCCGAAAATCCCGAACACCCCGCATTCCTCGCGGAGCGTATCGCCCTCCAGATCCAGATCCCGGCCATATTCGGCGTATTGTTCGGCGTCGTCGGAAGGGCTTTGCATCTCGTCCATCGCGCCTCTCTTTTGGCCTATATTAACGTGCTGCGGGCTTCTCGATCAGCTTTTTCAAGCTGTCGCGCGCAGGCCGGCTGTAGCCATCGCCGGAACCCGGCTCGCTGTCAGTCTGCTCATCGTCTGGTTTATTCTTCTTGAATCTCTTTAAAATGGTGTTCTCGGGGTCATCCGGCAAGAGCGACATCAGCCAATCCCCGGTCCCCTGCAATACAACCCGGGATTTTGCCCCCGTCACCCAGTCCGGCCGCTGCTTGTCCGGGACCAGCCAACTGAAGAAAAGGAAGGCCACGACCACGATCAGGAGACCCCTCGCCAGCCCGAACAGGAAGCCCAGGGTGCGGTCGAGCGCGCCGATCCGGGAATCCAGGATCATATCGGAAATCCGCACCGTGATGATCGACACCACGATCAGGGTGCCGATAAAGGTGCCGGCAACCACGACCACGCTCGCGACGGTGTCGTTATTAAAGTACCCCTTGGCGGTCGGAAGCAGTTTGGAAAAGGCGTACAGGGTCACCAGAGCGGCCGCCGCCCAGGCCGCAATCGACAGTATTTCGCGCATGAAGCCGCGCACCATCGCAAGCAGGCCCGAAATCAACATCACAGCCAGCAGGACGAGATCGAGTATCGTTATCGGCATCGGCTGGTCAGGTCCGCCCGTAAGTTCGAAACCGCGAATCGGTGTATCGGCGCCGTCTCAACTGAGGGGGATATCTCCCCTCCCGCAAGGCCGGACATCGGGTCACCCCTCCACGCGCGGGTGGTATAGCGGCGAGGGCGGGGAAGGTCACGCCCGGCTAGCTGTCCTGACGCCGGAATCTCGCAGGTGTGGCATTTTTCTCTGCCTCGCGATTTCCTCGGGGATTACCGCGCGCGGCGATGTCCGCCACCAGGCTCGTCAGACCGCCGACCGTGTTAAGCGAGAGGCCCGCATCCCCGCCACCTTCACTGCGGGCCTGTTCAGGCAGTATCGCTCGGCCGAAGCCAAGCTTGGCGGCTTCCTTCAGCCGCGCCGAGGTCTGCGCCACCGGCCGGACCGCGCCGGACAAGGAAATCTCACCGAAATAGACCGCGTCCGTAGCCAATGGCGCGTTCACCAGCGAGGACACCAGAGCTGCGGCTGCGGCAAGGTCGGCCGCGGGCTCCTGTATTCTCAAGCCGCCCGCAACGTTCAAATAGACGTCATGGCCGGAGAGCTTCACGCCGCAATGGGCTTCGAGCACCGCCAGTACCATCGACAGCCGGCTCGGGTCCCACCCCACCACTGCGCGCCGCGGGGTACCGAGCGAGGTCGGTGCCACCAACGCCTGCAATTCCACCAGCACCGGGCGGGTGCCTTCGATTCCCGCAAACACCGCGGTACCCGGACTGCCGAGATCGCGTTCGGACAGGAACAATTCGGACGGGTTGGATACTTCGCGCAGGCCGAGCCCGGTCATCTCGAACACGCCGATCTCATCGGTGGGGCCGAAGCGGTTCTTGACCGCGCGCAGGATGCGGAATTGCTGCGAACCTTCGCCCTCGAACGACAGTACCGCGTCGACCATATGTTCGACCACGCGCGGCCCCGCGATCTGGCCGTCCTTGGTCACGTGTCCGACGAGAATGATGGCCGCGCCGGTCTTTTTGGCAAACCTGATCAGCGCCTGCGCGGAGGCGCGTACCTGCGTCACCGTGCCCGGCGCGGATTCGACCGTGTCGGTCCACATGGTCTGAATCGAATCGATCACGATCAATCGCGGCACCGCCCCTTGCGACAGCGTGGAGACGATGTCCTCGACCGAGGTTTCCGCGGCAAGCTGAACCGGCGCGTCGGCCAGTCCCAAGCGCTCGGCCCGCAGCCGCACTTGGGCAACGGCTTCTTCGCCGGAAATGTAGACCGCGCGATGTCCCGCGCGCGCGAGCAGGCTGGTGGCTTGGGTCAAAAGCGTCGATTTGCCAATGCCGGGGTCGCCGCCGACCAGCAGCACCGAGCCGCGCACAAAACCGCCGCCGGTGACGCGATCGAGTTCGGCCATTCCCGACGGCAGGCGAGGGGCGTCCTGGCTCTTTCCGGTCAAGCTTTCCAGCGCGAACAGCCGGCCCTTGCGCTTGCTGCGGATCGAGACCGGCATGCTGGTGGCGCCGGTCGTATCTTCCTCGACCAGCGTATTCCATTCGTCGCACGACTCACATTTTCCCTGCCAGCGGTTAAAAGCCGCGCCGCAGTTCTGGCAGACAAAGGAAAGAGAGGATCTGGCCATCAGGAGTTGAGTCGCTGTCGATGTAATTGCGACCCATCCCATAGCATGGAAACGCCGGCCACAACCGGAACGATGGGAACTCGGCCGGTCAATCATGCTGACCATTACGATGAGATAGTTCCGGCCGCGCGAGAAACAAAAGCAAGGCGGGGTTGTTAAGGGATGACCCAGCCGGAGAAAATGCTCATGCGCACCCTTATTTTTGCCGCCGTATTGCTCGGCTCCTCAAGCCTGCAGCCGTTGTTGGCTCAGGATCAGTCAAACCAGTCCCAATCCAATCAGCCCCAGACCGTCCCCGTGCAGCCCGAGCGCACGCCCCAGCAGTCGGAGCAGTCTCGCGAGCAAGACCGTGAGCGCGCTGAAGACGTTCGCGTCGGTCGCGACTGGAGAACGGACGAGCGTGGCGCGGACCGGATGGATCGCATGGGTCGAAACGAGGAGCGGCGGACGCACGAAAGCATGGACGACATGGACCGGGACCGCACGGTTGGCCGCAATTGGCGAATGCGCCCCGATGAAGAACGCGCGGATCGCGATAGTTACGATCGGGGCTATTACAACGAGGATCGCGCTCGGCGTCGCGTCAAAATCTGCTACGAGTATCGAGACGGCGACGAGTATTGCCGCTACAGGGATTGATCGACACCGTAGCGGTGAGTACGTCGGCGATGGTTTTCATCGCGCGCTCTCGTTGGATTGAAATATTCGCGGTAGTGCGAGCGGATGTCGCTGTCGCATTCACAAGCCATGCTCTTATCTGTTCGAGATCGACGATGTGAAAGAAAACGTGGTGCATCGCGAGGACTATTTGAGCACGATCCAGACGGGTGCGTGGTCGCTGGCGCTTTCCTCCGATCGCGCGTTGCGATCAACGCCGCCTTTGATCAGGCGAGGCGAAATCGCGGGGCTGAGCAGGATATGATCGAGCCGCAGACCCGCATCGCGAGGCCACCGGTTCCGTTTGTAATCCCAGAACGTGAACATCGGCTCCGACGGATAGAGCGTGCGGATGGCGTCGCACCAGCCTTGCGTCACCAGTGATTTGAACGCCGCGCGGCTCTTCGGCTGGATCAACGCATCCTTGTCCCACGATTTCGTTGGATAAATATCAAGCGCGGTGGGTGCGACGTTGAAGTCGCCCGCCAGCACCACCGGCATATCCTGCTTGATGAATTTCGCGGCGTGCGACTTGAGGCGTCTGAACCAATCGAGCTTGTAGTCGAATTTCGGCCCGGGCTGCGGGTTCCCGTTCGGCAGGTAGATGCTGCTGATGATGATCCCGTTGACGGCCGCTTCGATATAGCGCGCCTCGTTATCATCGCGATCACCAGGCAACTCCGTTCGGATCAGCACGGGCTCAGCGTTACGCGCCAGGATGGCGACTCCATTCCAGGTTTTCTGGCCGCGCCAGACTGCGCCATAGCCGGCCTTGTTGATTGCCGAAATCGGAAAATCGTTGTCAGGAGATTTCAGTTCCTGCAGCGTTACGACATCCGGTTTCGCGGCCCGAAGCCACCGCAGCAGATTCGGCAGGCGTCGGTTGACATTGTTGATGTTGAAGGTCGAGATTTTCATCCTGACAAATGTCAGGCCGGTGTCGCGGGTGTAAGTTCAGTGGGTCCCGCGCCGCCCTTGTAGATCCGCGCGTAACGCCGCCCGAGGCTAGTGAGGACTTCATAGCCGATGGTGCCAAAATGATGCGCGAGTTCATCCACCGTGATGCCCTCGCCAATGAGAGTAACCATGTGGCCTCGCCGTGCGGCGTTCTTTTCAACATCGGTGATGTCGACGCCCATCAGGTCCATCGAGATCCGGCCCGCGATCGGGCACCGCCTCCCGCTGACCACAACCTCAGCTCCGCGTGTGCCATCGCTACTGCCGCCGGCGCGGAAATACCCATCAGCATAACCGGCGGAGATGATGGCCAGTCTGGTGGCGCGTCGCGCGGTCCACGTCGCGCCATAGCCCACGGTCTCGCCCTTTTCGACGTTGCGGATATGCAGGATGCGGGCTTTCACATCGACGACCGACTGCATCGGGTTATCGGCTTCAGGCGTCGGATTGATGCCGTAGAGCCCAGCACCAGGGCGCACCAGATCGAACTGAAATTGCGGTCCCAGAAAAATGCCTGACGAATTCGACAGTGAGGCGGGCACGCCTGAGAACAGGCTGGCGATCTCGCGGAAATTCGCGAGCTGCCTGGCACTGAGCGGATTGTGGAGCGCTTCGGCGCAAGCGAGATGGCTCATGACAAGCGTAATCCCGTGGTCGCCCGCGTTGATCCTGGGCACGATGCCCTGCGCCTCGGAAATCGTCAGACCAAGCCGATTCATTCCGGTGTCGATGTGAACGGCCGCGCCACCCTGCCAACCGGAACGCCTGCAAAACACGTCCCATTCGGCCAGCTCGTTGAGATCGCCAATGACGGGCTTCGCATCGAGCTTGGCGTAGATATCACCGCAGTTCTGCAAGAAACCATCGAGCACATAGATAGCCGCGGAGGGCAGGGCGCCGCGCGCAATGCGGGCTTCATCGAGCGTCGCGACAAAGAAGGTCTTGCAGCCGGCGGCGGCGAGCGCCCGCGCGACCGGATCGGCTCCGCAGCCATAGGCGTCCGCCTTGATCACTGCGGCGCATTCCGCCGGCACGGCAGTCTTCTCGAGCTTGCGCCAGTTCGCGACGATGGCGTCGAGATCGACCGTGAGTACCCCGGTGGCCGACGCCAGCCTGGCAGCCTGATTGGCCTCAGGCGAAAGAACGGCGCCGATCGTTTTCGGGTCGGAAACGATGTTCATGCCATACTTTACGCGGGCCTTTGGAGCGGTTCAACCTTGCAAGCCCCGTCAGTACGTTCGCTCGGGCAGGTGGCTGTCCACCGTCAAATCGCTGAAGCGCGTAAACTGGCCTTCGAATTGCAGTTCAACCGTGCCGGTCGGGCCGTGGCGTTGTTTGCCGATGATGACTTCAGCCTTGCCATGCACAAGCGACATGTCGAGCTGCCATTTTTCGTATTCCGGCGTCCCGACGCGCGGCTCCTTGTTCGCAAGGTAATATTCCTCGCGATAGACGAATATTACGACGTCCGCGTCCTGCTCGATCGAGCCGGATTCGCGCAAATCGGAAAGTTGCGGACGCTTGTCGTCGCGGCTTTCTACCTGTCGCGATAGCTGCGACAGCGCGATGATGGGCACGTTCAATTCCTTGGCGAGCGCTTTCAGGCTGGTGGTGATCTCGGTGACTTCCTGCACGCGATTGTCGGTGCCGCGCTTGCCCGAACCCTGCAACAACTGAATGTAGTCGACGACGATGAGGTCGAGGCCCTTCTGGCGTTTGAGGCGCCGCGCACGCGCGGTGAGCTGGGATATCGAAAGACCGCCGGTTTCATCGACATAGAGCGGAAGCGATTGCAGTTCGATGGAATAATCGCGAATCTTCTCGAAGTCGGTCTCGCTGATGCCACCGCGGCGAATGGTGCTGGAGGCGATACTCGTTTGCTCCGCGAGAATACGGGTGGCGAGCTGCTCGGCCGACATTTCGCACGAGAAGAAGCCGACCACGCCTCCATTGATCGATTTCATCGTGCCATCCGCCTGAACCTCTGCCCGATGAGCTTTGGCAACGTTGTAGGCGATGTTCGTGGCGAGTGCGGTCTTGCCCATGCCCGGGCGGCCGGCCACGATGATCAAGTCGGAGGGCTGCAGGCCGCCCATCTTCGTGTCAAGGTCGCGCAGCCCCGTGGCTATGCCGGACAGTTTGCCGTCGCGCTGGAACGCTTTGGCCGCCATATCGACCGCGACCGTCAGCGCCTGCGCGAAGCGCTGGAAGCCGCCGTCATAGCGACCGGCTTCAGCCAGCTCATAAAGCCTGCGCTCGGCATCCTCAATCTGCGCCCGCGGCGCAAAATCCACCGGCGCATCGAAGGCGACGTTCACCATGTCCTCGCCGATCCGAATCAGATCGCGGCGCAGGGACAGTTCGTAGATCGTTCGCCCATAGTCTTGCGCGTTGATGATGGTCGTCGCTTCGGCAGCTAGTCGGGCCAGATATTGGCCGACCGTCATTCCGCCGATGTCCGTCTCGGCCGGAAGGAACGTCTTCAGCGTGACCGGGGTCGCGATCTTGCCCATCCGGATAAGGCTACCGCCGGTCTCGTAGATCGTCTGATGAATGGGCTCGAAGAAGTGCTTCGGCTCCAGAAAGTCCGAGACCCTGTAGAATGCGTCGTTATTGACCAAGATGGCCCCGAGCAGAGCCTGTTCGGCCTCTATATTGTGCGGTGCGCTCCGATACGCCGGAGCGCCGGCATCGGGGGTGAGCTTGAGGACGTTCGAATCAAGTAAGGCCATGTGCTCGAGTGTTCGTGGAACTGAGGCGGATGCGGGGCCTGGATAAAGCGCCGGTCCGGCCGCTAGCGGAAGCGGCAAGAGGCCTTATGCCCGATTCACACAATCCTCACCCAAAATTCCGCTCCGCGCTCCGCGTTGCCGCTTGACGGATGAATGGAGCCACCAGGCGCACCACGCCCGCAGGATGAACCTTTTGATTCCCTAGGTGCACCAATCGCAACAAACCTCGGCGTCGTCGCGGAACGACTTGCGGGTTTCCGGATTGGTAGCGGCGTGGTTCGGCAGGGAAGGGCGATGTCGCAGCGAATTCAGTCACCGCAATCGAAAGACCGCGAGAAAGTGTGGCTTTCGGCGCTGGTCGAGACAATGGAAGAGCTGTCGCGTTCTGGATCTGGCGAGAAATGCGACGACAGGACCGTATTGGACGCGGTAAGCGCTCAATTGGCGCGGCCCGCACCACCATACCTCTGCAGTACCTCGACCTCTATTCGCCTGCGATCTGCAATCTAGGCCGCTGCCCGCGCTCGATGCCACGCAGCTTCGCTTCTTCGCGGAAGATGTAATCACGGGTCATCGGCACCACGCCCTGGCGTTTTGTCAGCTGGACCTGAAAATTCATCATGTTCTGCTTGCGGAACGACATTTCCGAGCAAGCTAGGTAAAATTCCCACATCCTGGCGAATCGCTCGTCGTAGAGCTGAACCGCCTCTTCGCGTCGGGCCATGAAGCGCTCGCGCCAGGCCTTGAGCGTTTCGGCATAGTGCAGCCGCAAAATTTCGACGTCGCATACCAGAAGTCCGGCGCGCTCGATCGCGGGCATTACTTCTGAAAGCGCGGGAATATAGCCCCCTGGGAATATGTACTTGGCAATCCAGGGATTGGTCGCGTCGGGCCCTTCCGAGCGGCCGATGGAGTGCAGCATCATCACGCCGTCTTCGGTGAGAAGTTCCGCGCAGCGCCGGAAATACGTCTCGTAGAAGTCGACTCCGACGTGTTCAAACATGCCGACTGAAACGATCCGGTCGAATTGGCCGGTCACGTCGCGATAATCCTCCAGCAGAAATTTCGCCGACCGCGACAGATTTTTCTCGGCGGCCCGTGCGTTGGAGACCTGAAACTGCTCGTTCGAAAGCGTGACGCCGGTGACATTGGCTCCGGTGACTTCCGCCAGGTACAGGCTGAGCCCACCCCATCCAGAGCCGATGTCGAGGACGCGGTCTCCTCGGTTGATCAATAGCTTGGCTGCAAGATGGCGCTTTTTAGCCAGTTGGGCGTCATCGAGCGTCGCATCCGGCGACTCAAAATAGGCACAGCTGTACTGCTTGTCGGCATCGAGAAAGAGGGAATACAGCCGTCCGTCGAGATCGTAGTGACGCGCGACGTTATCTTTCGCGCGGCTGCGCGGATTGAACTGGCTGACATGCCTGACGAGATATCGAAGCCACCATTGCAGCTTGGCCCAGCGGGGTAATATCTCCGGCTGATCCATCAGGATCGCCAGCGCGTCCGCGATCGAGCCGTGCTCGACCACGAACTCGCCTTCCATATAAACTTCCCCGAGCGCAAGTTCCGGGTTGAGCAGAACCCTTCGCTCGGCGTCAGTGCTGAGAAACCGAACCGAGACCGGGTCGCCGGTGCCGTCGCCGCAGGTGAATGTTGTTCCGCCTGCCGTAGTAAACGTCATCGTGCCGCGGCGGATGAATTTAGTCAGGAAGTAACGCAACAAACGGTCCATCGAAACCACCAATTGAGCGATCCCGCAAAGGCAAACACGTCCCGCGTCAGTCCGACGCACAGGAGTAGTACAGAGTTCCCGCATGCCTCCGTTTCCATCATAGGGATGATGGAACCGCCGCGCTAGTGTGTTGTCGGAACAACAGATATTCCCGAATCTCGCGTTCACGCAGTTGCGTGATAAGTGCGCTTCCATTCGCGGCACAATCGGATAAAAGGTGACCGCCGAAGGTGTCCGGCTCGGGGAAACTGGAAGCTAATTCCGCATCTGGAGAATCGGGAATGTTGAGCCGAACGCTCAGTTTAGCGACGGTGACGCTTCTGATCGCCGGTTTTCCGGCAGTTCCGGCGCTGGCACAGAATCAAAACCTTGAAGCGGGCAAAAGCCCTTCCCAGATCTTCGCCGGCACCTGCACGGCCTGCCATAAAGGCCCGCGGGGCCTCTTGAGGACCGTCTCGCCAAGCTCCCTGCAGGGGTTTCTGCGACAGCATTACACCACCAGTCCAGATATGGCGTCGCTCCTTGCCGGCTTCCTGGTGTCGAATGGCGCGGCCGATACCCGTCGTGCCGCGGACCAGCCGAAGTCCGGTAAACCCAATCCCGATGGAATGGCAGAACCTGGACGCCAAGGACATGGCGCCAGGCGATCCGTCCGATCGGAAGAGCCGGGAGTAGCCGAAGGCCAAACTCCGGCGCAGGTCTCAAGCGAGCGCGGTACCCCTAAACAGAAACTCAGCAAGCGCGCCAAGCCGGGCGCGGAAGAAGCTCCAAAAGCCGAGGCTGCAAAAACCGAGGCTGCCAAACCCGATAGCGCCAAGGAAGAACCGACTAAAACCGAGACGGGCCAAGGCGAGGCACCCAAGAGCGAAACAGCCAACGAAGCCGCCAAATCCGAAGGCGACAAGTCGCAAGGCAACGCTGACAGCAGCCAGGCCGGAGACACCAAACCTGACGCTGCCCCTCAGGTGAATTCGGGTAAGTCGGAAAGCGCTGGGATTGAGAGCCCCAGCGAAAGTAGTAAATCGCAAACACCCGCTTCAGCTTCTGATTCGATTCCCTCTGAGACCGCAGTGCCGGCGCCGGCGACTGGCTCAGTGCCCGTCACCAGCGCGACCACCGAGCCTGCTGCTGCTGCGACCGTTGCACCATCAACAGAATCGGCGCGGCCCTCGCAGGCTATAGCGATCTCGGCGCCACCTTCGGTCGCCCCCGCGGGACCGCCTCTGCCTCCGATCTCTCGTTAGTTGCTGTTGTAAGCGCGAGGCCTGCGGTCACCGCAATCAAGGCGCGTGGCCTCGATCGCGACACTCACTGACCGGCAGCAACGACAAGCCCGGCCGACCCGGGCTTGTCGAGTTTGCAACGCGAAAGGCAGACGCGAGCTTACGTTTCCGAAGCTGCTTCCTGCTGCGGCTGCGCTTCATCGTGGCGGGCTTCGGGGTCGAAGAACTCCCCGGCCGCGGCAATCGCTTCGGCGGCCGCATCCTGATCTTCCCTGCGGGTAGAGATATCTTCGCCGCGGTTGATACGCTCGGCTTCGTCGGCGCTGCGGGCGACCGTCACGGTCACGCTGACCTCGACTTCAGGATGTACCGCGATCGCGATGTTGTGCTTGCCAATCGTCTTGATCGGCGCGTCCAGCATCACCTGGCTGCGGCCGATCGTGACGCCATCGCTCTCGAACGACGCGATGATGTCGCGCACCGTCACTGATCCAAACAATTGCCCGCTCTCGGAAGCCTGGCGCAGCACCACCACGTTTCGGCCGTCGATTTTTTCGGCGACCTTGGATGCCTCGCCCTTGGCCTTGAGGTTGCGGGCCTCGAGTTCGGCTTTCATGCCGTCGAACTTCGCGCGGTTATCTGCGGTCGCACGCAGCGCCTTGCCTCTCTTGAGCAGATAATTGCGTGCAAATCCGTCCTTCACCCGGACGACCTCGCCCATGTGTCCGAGTTTGGCGACACGTTCCAGCAAAATGACTTCCATATCCGTTTTCTCCTTTTGATGATTTGAACTGAGTGATTCAGGACGCGGGCATTGGCGGCGGCCGGCTGTTGAGGAAGCGCTGCCGAATCCCGAAGACCGCATCGGCAAGTCCAACGACGGCCATGACAACAACGGGCCAGACAAACACGAGCACCAGGCAATAGGTGCAGCTGAGCCAGATTGCGCGGGTCTTCAACGCTGCAGTCAACGTATGCAGGACGGCAAAGCCGGTGACCGCATATGCCAGCATCAGTGTGGCCGCCACGACCTGCGCAGCAATCCCAAGCAGACCGCCTGCGAAGCAGAACGCGAACGCGATACAGAAAGTGATGAATGACGTGGATGGCAGCGCGACGGTTCTAAGCACCGGCCAAGGCCGATGTAATCGACCGGATATTGCGGTGATCTTTGCGGCGAGCCAAAGATTGAGCGTCAGCGTGGTCGTGGTCACGATCGCTGCGGCAACGGGCGCCATTGAGACTAGAATATCAACGACGCGTTCAGACTCGCCGGTTGAGGCCGCGTCATGTGCTCTGACGATCTTGACGATTCCCAACAGGCCCTGCCGGAGCGTGCTTCTGATCGTGGCCGCGTCCAGCCCGAGCGAGAGCAACGCCGCGATCGTGATCAACGCGGCAAAACCGGATGTCCAGAGCACGATCCGGCCAACCGGATACCATTCAAGATTAGGCGTAACGGGCAACGAGCCATTGTTCGAGGAAACGCCTGCGCTCACCGGACGGCCCAACAACACCAGGTGGCCTAGCCACCAGGCAGGCAGCGCTACCGCGACGGCAAAAGCGATGCAAAGCGGAATGCCGAAGATCGCGCCGAGACCGATGCTCGCGGCGATACCGCCCGACGCGGCGCTGAGCGGGCCCCATCCAAGCGCTGCGACCATTAACGGAAGCGGCGCCAGATAGAACAGGACCAAAGAGATCAGCGCGCCCGATACAATCGAGGCGAACATCAGGGCGGACGCAGAGCCGGCCGCCAAGGCAATAAGAAAGATCGCGATCATCAGCTGTCCCGCTCCTTTCGAGCGGTTAGAGGCCCTCAATTCGGAGCCCCAACCATCGGCAACCGGACGCCCCGGAAGCCTTATGAGAAGTGCTTGATCGGCGGCACGCCAGCCGCCGATCGTGTTGTTAGCGAATAACGTAAGGCAACAGACCGAGGAAACGCGAACGCTTGATGGCGCGCGCGAGTTCACGCTGCTTCTTTGCCGAGACCGCGGTGATGCGGCTTGGCACGATCTTGCCGCGCTCGGAGACGTAGCGCATCAACAGCTTGGAATCCTTGTAGTCGATTTTCGGCGCATTCGGGCCTGTGAACGGGCAGGTCTTGCGGCGGCGGAAAAACGGACGGCGTGCACCAGCTTCAGCCATGATCCTTACTCCTCAATCGCTGCTTCGTCGTCGCGCGGACGACGCGGGCCACGGTCTCCGCGGTAACCTCCGCCATCACGATCGCCGCGGAAGCCACCGTCGCGATCGCCACGGAAGCCGCCGCCACGATCATCACGGTCACGGTCGCGATCGGCTTTGCGCATCATCGCCGAGGGGCCTTCTTCGTGTTCGTCGACGCGCACGGTGAGATAGCGGATCACGTCTTCGCTGATGCGTTCCTGGCGCTCGATTTCCGCCACGGCAGAGGAGGGGCCATCAATGTTGAGCAGCACGAAATGCGCTTTGCGATTCTTGTTCATCCGGTAAGTGAGAGAGCGAACTCCCCAGTTCTCCATCTTCACGACTTTACCGCCGAGTTGTTCGACGATGCCGGTCATCTGGCTGGTCAGTTCTTCGACTTGCTGAGTGCTCGCATCCTGGCGCGCGAGAAAAACATGCTCATAAAGAGGCATGGGTGTCCTTTCCTGGTTGACGCGGTTCCCGGCGGCAAGCCCTTCGAACCCTTCGGAAAGGACTCGATATGCTCAGAAGGCGGAAGCACGGGACGACGGACCGACTGGCCCTGTCACATCAACTTCGCCCTAAGGCGAAATGGCTGTGACCGTCCGTTCAGCTCCCGGCCGGGATCCACGGATAGCGCGGTTTATAAGGATTTTGACCGCCTTGGCAAGGGAAAGCGGCGGGGTGTGGGACCGCTTGGCGCC
>JAICIT010000009.1 GCA_025960445.1 Bradyrhizobium sp.
AGCTGCATGACTCAGTGCTGTAGGTCGGAGCATTTCGCCTCTCGATGGCAGACAATAAAGTGCCAAAAGCATGTCCCATGCGGGCTCGCCGAAGAGATGATCTGATAAAATGCGATCCCGAGTTCTGCGAGCATCGTAGATCTTACAGGCGAGTTGACATAGCTGTGCTCTGGTAGGTTGGCTGACGCTTTGTCGAAGCAGTTCGGCTTCGATTTTTGCAACTTCGTCGAGCTTGAGTCTGAGATCGATTTGCAGCTGATTATCCTCAGCGCTGGGCTCACTCTCGTCCCGATCGATTACGGGAATGACGAGCTGGTCTTGGCGGGACACGGACGCGGCTTCTCCTCATAGCATTGAGATTCCATACGGTCGGCCGAACTGCTTTTGGCTTGCTTTCAAACCCCAATCGTCCTCCTGCAACGCGGCAATTAACTTTTCGTTCGGATACAAAGTCCACCAAAATGAACGAAATTTTTTTGCTGAAGGGGCCGTTGCAAACAGGATCTTCGAAGATGACCCAATGCAGCTCTCATCCACTGACACTTCATCGGTCGCCTTGCCGCCAGAGTCGCGGTCGCGATTTGACTGCCACTCTCGTGGATCGGGGTTGCTCCATATTTGCGGTACTTGCCTCCACCGCGTATCGGCATGGCTGAGAATTAGTAGCTCTGGAGACCAAAAGTGGCGCCGGACGGGCACTCACGTCTGCTCACACCGCATCATAAGTTTGAAATTGTGCAGGAGTTCGTCACCGCGTCGAAGGGCGCCAAGTCAATGAGTGACTTGCGCGACCTGATTGATGTTAGCTCGAAGGAACTCGGCTTCGATTATTATGCAATCGTCCACCACATTCGCTTCGGACACCCCTCACGCGATAAGATTCGCCTCTCAAATTACCCACTCGAGTGGCTTGCGGTACTTCGTGAGAAAGAAAGCTTCCACGATCCCGTATTGAAAGCCGCCGAACGCGCATCCAGTGGCTTTTTGTGGAGCAGGGTCGAGGATGTTCTCCCGCTGACGCAGAGTCAGCGCGATCACATGAAGCTAGCAGTGCGATTTGGTTTGGCAGAGGGATTCACAGTGCCCAATCATGTTCCGGGAGAGACCTTCGGATCATGTCATTTCGCGGTCCGTCAGCAGTCGGCACTTCCTGGTGAATGCGTGCCGGCCGCCCAGGCTCTCGGCTGCTTCGCGTTCGAAGCTGCGCGCCGGACACTACGGGAGAAGCAGGAACTTAGCGAGAATTACGTGGTCCCGGCACCACTGACTGATCGTCAACGGGACTGTGTGTTATTTGCTGCACGCGGCAAGAGTGACTCTGTAATCGCTCAGCTTCTCGACATTCGCCCTTCCACCGTCAACGAACACATTGAGGCGGCCAAGCGCCGGTACTCGGTTGCGACGCGTACCCAACTGATCGTTAGAGCACTGTTCGGAAGCGAAATCTCATTTTCGGAGGTGATTGACTAAGCTCTTGGGCAAAGCTCGATCGGCAAAGGACCAACAGGCCTGCAATTCGGCCAGTGGTACCATTGCGGCGGCCGCTCACTTACTAACCGTAGCTCATGCGATTGGAGCAGGTTCCGGAGCAAAGCTCGAACCTGCAGCGATGCAAAGTTCGCTCCCAGGCAGCCGTGCGCGCCTCCGCCAAACGGAACGAAAGCGAAGCGGTGTCGCGCGCGCACTTTGATTGGCTCGAAACGACCAGGATCGTACCGTGCAGGCTCATCCCAAATCTGGGGCAGCAGGTGCGTCAGCATCGGATTGACCCCGACGACTGTGCCAGTCGGTATCGAGTGACCGCCAAAAGCGGTGTCACGCAAGGCACGCCTCCAAAGGACCGGAGCAGCAGCGTTGAGGCGTAGCGCCTCCTTAACCGCCCACTCACTTTGCTCACACCGCTGTAACTCAGCAAGGTCAATGGTCGCGCTCGAAGCGATGTTTGATAAGAGCTCGTGCCGTACGCGATTTTGCCAAACCGGATCTCGAGCCAGATAGTAGAGCGTTGAAATGGTTGCCGAAGATAAAGCGTCGAAGGACGCTGCGATAGTGAAGGTCAGGTGTGCGACAATCTCTTCCTCGCTTAGACCTCCTGACATTTTCAATCGCACCAGAGCGGCTGCGAGATCGGTCCTGTCCTCGTGAGGTTCTGCATTTATAACGGTACCAAGAAGCCGGCGCACGTGGCGCTTCGCCCAATCGGCTCTCCATTGAGCATTCCCCGGAAAGGGAAAAGGTACGATGGCAGCGGCCGAGCGCATAAGATACCGGAAAGCCAGGAGATCGGTTCGCTCTGCTTTCGACGAGTCCAAACCAAGAAACGCGGAGTAACCGTTCGTGAATGTGAGCTTCTGCGCGAATTCGTAAGTGTTGATCGTGCGACCCGCCACGATGGAGCAAAGACGCGAGATGTTCGTGCAAAACACCCCAAGATAATGCTGAAGTTGCTCCTGTTTGAATGCGGTCGCTACCAGCTTGCGGTGCCATTTGTGGTCCGCCCCGTCGCGGAGCAGAAGTCCTCCGTCGAAATGGCGCCCAAAGACGGGCTTCCAGCCCCCATAAGCCGAGAAGTTGCCTTCTCGGTCAAACAAAACGAACTCGTTAGCCTCCGGTCCAACCAGTTGAAGGTTCCAGTTTCCGCAAGCGTAGAAGCGATGAATGGGCCCATGTTCTTCGTACATTCGCCGTGCGAATGCATACGGATCGCGGGCGGCTTCCGGTAACACCCCGACAATCGGCAAGCCTTTTTTTGCAGGTATGCTGGCGAGTTGAGCGCTGGTGACCCTAGCGAACGTCGGTAAGACTCGATTGGGCTTTGCAATTTGAAAGGCGGAGGGGGAAATGGTCGCCGTCATGTCTGCTGTTCCGATGAGGAATTCGACGCTCAGCTTACATGTCACTGCCTCAATGCCGACCCCCTGTAACTACCGGGCTTAGCCAACCGACTTATCGTGCGCATAAAAAGCCAATGATCGATGTGATCCTGCCGGAAAGCCGCTTCGCCTTCGCTCAAGCCTTGCTTGAGATGCATCGCGATCGAAAGCGAATCTTCGTGGATCGGCTCGGTTGGAGCCTACCATCGCGGCAAAGCTGGCTTGAGATCGATGAGTTTGACAGTGACTACGCCGTTTACTTGCTTGCGAGGGATTTCGACACCGGTCGGCATCAGGCTTCCGTTAGGCTCTTACCTTCGACGCAGCCCCACGTCCTCGGATCACTATTTGCACAGCTTTGCGCAGACTCCGCGCCCGTAGCGGACGACTGTTGGGAAATTTCAAGGCTCGTAGCAATACCCGCTCGAGGCAACGGCACGGCACTAGTGCGCGTCCATCGCTTACTTGCGGTCGCGCTCGTTGAGTTTGCACTGACCAATCGCATCAGGACCTATTCACTTGTTGCAGAGGCGGATCGTGTGCCGGCACTTGTCTCGGTAGGTTGGGATGTACGTCCTCTCGGACTGCCGTCTTTATACGGCGATGTGCGGCTGCAGGCGCTGCAAATCGATATTGATGAAAGCACCTTGCCCGCGATGCGACGACGGCTTGGCATCCATCAGGCGGTACTGCGCTTCCCTGCGTCCCAGTTGCAAGCAGCCTGACGATGGGATCAGCATTGATGTCTAACTTCCAGGGCTCGTCAGACCGCAACCGCAAACCGCCGGCAGAAGAGTCAAATTCCAAGTCAATGGCTTTGCTGATCGACCGACTGTTGAGTCATCCCATATCGCGCGAACCGCAGGCGAGGTCCGACGCTAAACTTGTCCCCTGCGCATCTGCATTTCTCCAAGCTAGGATGACGTGGGATCGCGCGTTAAGAATAGAACTTTCAATCGATCCCGTCTGGAGCATGCTGCTCGTCATCTACGTGCGACAGGCAACCGACCCTGGCATCAAGGTAGCTTCGTTGTTGGACTTATCATGGATCGGACCGAGTACGGTTCTGGTGCGATGGGCGACAAAGCTGGTTACAGACGGAATTCTTGAGCTCGCCGACGATCGCTCCAATGATGCGGAAAAGATCGTGCGGCTGTCTTTAGACGGGCTACACAAAATTGAGAACTGGCTACGTTCCTCGACGGCCGAAGTTGCAAGGCCGTCGTAAGCGGACAATTGCAGACTGCGAGGTTAAAATTGAAAATATCTTCTGCTACCCTGAAGAGAAGAGGAGAGCTGGAGACGATTCGTGGCCGAGGAGATCACCGAGGAGGAGGAGGGGGAGCGCTCAAAGAAAGTGCGCAAAGCGCTCTTCCTCGTTGAGGAGGCCATCAAAATTCTCGATCTAGTCGAAGCTCCGGGCGATATTGCAGCCCACCTCGATATGGGCCGGCACCGACTTGAGGCTTTCCTCCACGAGTAACGATCACTGCGGCAAATCGCGATATTCGTTAGAATCCTCAAGTTGAGACCGAACGTGGTTGATCACGCTGCTTCGCTTCGTACTCCCCGCTCAGGCCGCTTCCGCCCTTTGCTGCAATGCTCGCTTATCCAGCGGGGCTAATGGGGCAGATGTGAAGAGTTAGAGCTAGTCATAGGTATCGCCTGGCATTGCGGAGCCAGAATGTAGTTGTAGCCAAGCGCAGTTTGGCAACGTCAATGATTGCTTCTTTCATTGAACAACTACTTCGCTCCAGCTCTGTTTTCGCATAAAATCTGCCACGAGTTCAGCCTGAACCGGTCGAAGCGCGTCGGTGGCAGCGAAGCGCTCGGGGACATGGCGCTTGAGAAGGACTGACGGGCATTGGCCTTCAAAATTGCCGAGGTTCGGGCGGTGCTGTTGATAGCCAATTAGCGCTGCAAGTTCCGGGCTGAAGTGACGAGCAATCTCTGGTGGATATGCAAGCCACTGATTTTCGAATGGCTTCAGCCAGCCGAGGCAGTAGCTTATAATCGCTCCCCGACGAACGTTGTTGCTCGCGTTACCCCCAGCACCGTGAAGCGTCGAACCAAGGAAGAGCAACGCCGATCCCGGTTCCACCTCCGGAGCAAACTCGCCGGTCGGCGGGTTTGGATCGAGAGCTCGTCTGCCGTGACTCTTTGGCCAAACGAGGGTGCCGCCGTTCTCAAAATTGTAAGGCGTGAAAGGCCACATGACGTTGACGAGATATTCGGTCTCCCCAATTTGTCCGCGCCACATGTTCTGATCGCGATGTGGAAGCTGCGGCGGCGCGCCAGGGTGCAGTGCCAGTGCTTGCGTCAGGTTCAGTTGGATTGTGTCGCACCAGGGCTCGAGCACCTGCTGAGCGATTCCGAGCACTAAGGGATGCTGGACTAGCTTTCTCGTCAACGCAGACCGCACGAGTAGCCGGCCGAAGCGTTTCGTGCGCCCGCCGTAAAAGGGACCTTGGCAAAAAGGCGTTTCAGCGAAATCTCGGGCCAGGTCGGCATCGAGCGCCTCGATGTCGCTCGGGGAAAGCAGCGAAGGAATGACGCACCAACCTTCGTCAAGCAAAGTTGATGCCCAATGCTTGATTCGAGCCCCGACGCGAGCTCGTGATTCAATCATGTTATAATCTCTCATCCAATTTGGGCACGCGAAGTGGCGCCCGTGCATTGCAATCTCAGATGCTTTTGGCTGCGAGAACCCCGGCAATTACGGGGGTGAGTTCGTGCGGCCGCGCCTTGATTCCGCATTCCCGGCGACAATCAGCATATCCTGAGCTTTTTCGATTATCCTGCGTTCTCGCAGTTGGAGGGGAAGCGCTTCTTTCCGAAGCGCTTTCACCTCAAAACGAACCGTAAATGTCTCCAATTTGGGCCAGAATTCCGCATGTTACGATGCCCTTTGGTGTTAGGTGTGTCTGCCAACACAGGTAAAACTCCTGAGGAGCATATGACCAAGCACGCGCCTGACCTGGATGCAGAACGGCTCTTGCAACTCAGCAAAGATGTCAGCCGGATCTCAGCGACTCTCGCAGAGCTTTCAATTGGCCTCGACAGTCAATCTCCCTCCAGCGGACCTTGCATTGACCAGGACATTCCGGAGGTGTCAGAAGAAACGGTGCGCTGGATAATCAGCGCCCGAAATTCGCGTTTCAAATTTCTTCCGATGGATCTGTTCGCCGATCCGGCGTGGGATATTTTGCTCGAGCTCCTGCGAGCGGAGATCGCGCAGCAACGTGTCCCCGTATCGAACCTATGCCTCGCATCAAATGCGCCAGCGACAACTGCATTGCGATACATCAAAACGATGAATGGAGCCGGGATGATTGTTCGCGAGCCTGACCCATTCGACGGAAGGCGAGTGTACGTTTCGCTCAAGCCGGAAATTAGCTTGGCACTTCGACGCTACTGCATTCACCTATTTGAAAAGCCGATAACGAAAAAAGTTGCGTAGTTCTTCGCCGGATTTGTTCGCGGCCGAACGCAGTCTGAGTACGCTGCCGCTTGAGCATAGCTGGCCGTTGTATGACCAGGCCAATCACTTCGAGCTTGGGCTCGTCCTCAATTGCGCTATCACGGATGCGCTATTGCCTGACGGCGCGGGTGAACTTGGAGTTCATCACGCAGGATGCTGGGAATGCGAGCTAGCGGACAACTCGCTGATCTGGTCGGGCGGCGTTTATGATCTTTTTGGACTTCCCCGCGGCGCGAAAGTGAGCCGGGATGATGCGGTCGCGCTCTATTCTGAAGACTCACGTGCCATGATGGAATCGTTACGCTGCCACGCGATCAAGCATAAGCGCGGCTTTACGATCGATGTCGAGATTCTGCCCGCAAGTGGCTTCCGTCGCTGGATCAGGCTGATTGCGGCCCCGGTTGTGGAAAATGGTGTGGTTGCCAAATTACATGGTTTGAAATTCGCGATTTGATTGGAGCGCGCGCACGTGCGACAGCAGTCCATCGTGGTCCGGCGGTTGAATCCATTGCGGACTTATGCGCAACTCGCGCTTAATCTGCCTCCTGCAAAAGCCAACTTACAGCTGCTCCCTGGCCCCACTGGGGATGCATGCCGGATCGAGTGAGCCCTGTTTCGTCCTCACGTCGGATGAAGCAGGGCTCATATTCTAGACAGCGTCCTGAATGCATCCGTTCGTCAACTTTCCTGTGCAGAACTGACGCTCAATTGTCCCTCTGATGTCGGGAATCATCTAAGATTTTCAAAAGAGATGGGTTGTCAGCAATCGCGTTGGAATTTGATTTGAACCGGAGCGGACCAAAGCTTTACGATCCCTTGTTC
Source organism: Bradyrhizobium sp. (assembly GCA_025960445.1). GTDB lineage: Bacteria > Pseudomonadota > Alphaproteobacteria > Rhizobiales > Xanthobacteraceae > Bradyrhizobium. The sequence continues at coordinate 7,177 of JAICIT010000009.1, forward strand.
TCAAGCCGCTAACGCTGAAACGCGGCGCTCGCCACCCGGTCCACGTGTCGCTCGAACCAGGTGCCCGCATGCTGTTACGCTTTCGAGAACTGCTCCATCTACACATCGACGCGGATCTCTCGACCACGTCAGCCAGCGCAGTAGTTGAGGAGCGCTACTGGTCGCTCCGTCGACACGTCCCGATCGTCTACCTGCTAGGCCTCGTGAACCTATCCGCAATGGAGATCGCGACCAGTGGGAGGGTAACTTTCGGACCCAATCTGCCCACGTTCATAGCTGCGTGCGGCCTTCTGCGATTGGTTCACTGGTTCGGCGAGGGACGGACAGTGCCGCATGCGATCATGATTAAACGGATGCGCCAGACTGTGTGGTTCGCTGCGATCGTGTGCGCTGCCGTGTGCGCGCGTTGTCTCTATCTCCTGCACGTTGGAGATGCCGCCTCGCACATGGCGGTCATGCTGTTTGGCGGCCTCACTGCAATCGGGGTTGCCTACGGCCTTACGGCACTCCCTTCCGCTGGCCGAATCCCGCTTGTGCTGATCATTGTGCCAATCTCGATCGCAGCACTTCTGTCGCGAGAGCCGCACTTCGCGGGAGCGGCGTTCGGGTTGGTCGTCGTCGCAGCCCTGACAATGCGACTCCTCAATAGTCACAGTCGTCACTTCACTGATGTAATCCTTTCGCGCTCGCGCATTGCGTATGAGCAAGAGAAAGTGGAGCACGCGCACCAGGAGGCGGTGGTTGCGGCAACCACAGATTTCTTAACTGGACTGCCAAATCGTCGGGCTTTCGTGGCAGCGCTCGAAAGTGCCGCTGGGGGCCGCGCGTTTGCCGTTGCGATACTCGATCTCGACCGGTTTAAATCTGTTAATGATACCTTCGGCCATGCTGCCGGCGACCAATTGCTCGACCAGGTCGCTGCGCGCCTTCTCCATGTAATCGGAAATCGTGGAATGGTCGCTCGGCTCGGCGGCGATGAATTCGGGATCTTGATCCACGACGTTCCCCGCACCAGGAGCGCTCATCTTCTCGGCAGGGAAATCCTGGATGGCGTGAACGGCCCAGTTCATCTGCATGGACGGCAGTTAGTGATTTCAGCGTGTTGCGGGCTTGCAGTTGCTCGGTCAGGGGAAGCGAAATCGCCGTCGCGACTCATGGCTGATGCGGATCTCGCGCTTTATCAAGCGAAGGAGAATGCAAGCGAGAAGATGGCGGTTTTTGAACTCAGGATGGAGGCGCCGCGGCGGCGACGGACCGAAATTGAAGGAGCCCTGCTCGCTCCCGGAGTCCATGATAATTTCGCCATCGTGTTCCAGCCGATCTTTGAATTGAAGACGGGCCGGGTTCTCGCGCACGAGGCGCTTGCTCGATGGACGGACCCGGTGCTCGGGTCGATATCTCCGGCCGAATTCGTGCCAATCGCCGAACACCTGAACTTGATCGATGATCTGAACTCACGGTTGATGGCTCTTGCGTTCGAGAGAGCACGCCGCTGGCGAAAGGACGTCAAGCTCGCGTTCAACCTCAGCGCTCTTCAGCTCTGTTCGAGAAACTCCGCACGCGCCGTGCTTCGCGCGCTGCGCGACAGCGGCTTTGGTCCGGAGCGACTTCAAGTCGAAGTCACTGAAACCGCGCTTCTTGCCGACTTTGAACGTGCGCGCGAAAACCTGACTGAACTCAGGAAGGCAGGAGCAACAATCGTCCTTGATGATTTCGGCGCCGGCTATGCCTCGATTGGCTATCTTCGCGAGCTTCACTTTGACCAGATCAAGCTTGATGGCGGTCTGGTAACCGCAGCACAGCACAGTTTAGATGGCAAACGCCTACTAAGGGCAGTTGTGGGTCTCTGCGAGGCACTCGGTGTAGTGACCGTGGCCGAGCACGTTGAGAGCGACGAACTCCTGAGGCTGGTTCGGGATCTCGGCTGCGACGCGGGTCAGGGATTTTGGCTCATGCGACCGGTGCCGGCAGAACAACTAGACGAATTGTCGACGATGCCATCAGTGGTGATCAGGCCCAAAGAAATGCGCCGGCGCGCCGCCTGAGCAAGGCATTCATTCATTTAGACTGCCGCGCCCTAAACGCCGATCGGATGAGAAATTGATCCACTTCGGACTATTCCTGAAGACGCCCTTTACGTCTCGTCGATTAACCCGGCGGGAGGTTGCAGCACGGCAGCCTTTCGAACGGAAGATGATCATCAATGAACGCCCCAACGCGACTGGAGCGTGTTCAAGCCACTGACCGATACCGACAATTCTATCTGTCGATCCGCGTCAAGTTTGTGATTTCCCTGGCAGCAGGATTCGTGTGGATGGCGTTCAGCGTCTATCTTGCACGGACGTGGATGGCTGATCTTGCCAACGTCACCGAGCCGCTCTTCGCAATGTGGGCGCTGACATTCATTGCCTTCGTCCCAGGCTTCATGAATGCCTTTCTCGCCGTGTCCCTGTTGCTCGACCGGCGGCCGCAAAGGCGCACCCCATTCATTTATCCAGGCGTCAGCATTCTCATCGCTGCCTATAATGAGGAGGCGGGAATCAGCGCCACCCTGGAGAGTATTGCGCGCCTGTCTTATCCCGGCCAGGTCGAGGCACTTGTTCTCAACGACGGATCGACAGATCGCACGGTCGCCGAAGTGAAAGCGAGCAAGGCCGAGCTGCGCCTCCCTCCGAATGTCACGATTCGTCTCGTCGACCATGAGCAAAACCGGGGAAAAGCTGCGGTCCTGAACAGCGGTCTTAGAGAGGCAACACACGGTCTAATCTGCACCATCGACGGAGACAGTCGCCTGCGCGCGAACAGCTTGGGTGAAATCGTGGAGCGCTATCTGTCCGACCCACCGAACACCATGGCCGTGGCTGGCGCTGTCCTCGTCCGAAATTCACGCGCGAGCCTGATTACCGCAGCACAGGAGTGGGATTATTTCCACGGCATTTCGGCCGTCAAGCGCATGCAGAGCATGTATCATGGCACGCTCGTCGCGCAGGGGGCCTTCTCACTCTACAGCAAGCGTGCCCTGGAGACAGTAGGTGGCTGGCCGGATTCGGTCGGCGAGGACATCGTGATGACTTGGGCCATGCTCGAGCGCGGGTACCGCATTGGCTATGCCGAAGATGCGATCGTTTTTACCGACGCTCCCACCACGTTCAGACAATTTTACCACCAGCGAAAGAGGTGGTCTCGTGGTTTGATTGAAGCCCTGCAGCGTCACAAAGCGCTGCTAATCAAACCGCGCCTTTCAACGCTGTTCGTGTGGTGGAACTGTCTCTTCCTGCCGCTCGATCTCACGTTCACGTTCATTTTCATTCCCGGACTGATTGCAGCGATGCTCGGCTACTACTGGATCGCGGGCCCGCAGACGCTCTTGTTGCTTCCGCTCGCGCTCATCTGGAACGCCGTCATCTTCAACATTCAGCGCAAGATGTTTCAGTCGAAAGGTCTTCACGTCCGCCGAAACGTGGTCGGGCTCCTCTTCTATGTGCTCGCTTACGCCATCGTCATGCAGCCCATTTGCCTATGGGGATACGTCTCCGAGCTCGCAGGCCAACGGAAGAATTGGGGAACCAAATGACCCCTCTGCGTGACTTGGTGACATTTGCGCTCTTCATAGGCTTCACTTGGGCGACGCCTGCTTGGGGCCAAAGCTTAAAAGCACCTGAGAGCGATTTCCTTCAGCCTGCCCTCGGCGCGGAATTGTGGATGAGTACCGATTCCGAAAAGACCAGCGTTGTGAAGCTGACCGGGCGGACGCTTTGGAGGTTCGGGGGGGCAACCGATTATCAGGGTATAGATGTAGAACGCGCCTGGTTCACACCTCAGGGGCAGCATACGCGCGAACAGACGCGCGCCTATCTCGATTTTGCCGCTAGTGCTCGCCGAACGATAAAATGGAGCGCGAAAGTCGGAACGAATGGTCACACGATCTTAGGTTCCGGCTCGATCCGTACGTCAGATTGGTCGAAGGAACTGTTTGTTGAGCGTGAGATCGTCGAGACTCCCCGCGGCGTCGACGATGGGATTTATTACACGATGCTCGGCGCAAGCGCGGATCTCGTCTCCGACAGGCAAAACACCCTCAGCGCTATGGCGGGCATACAGAAGTTCACTGGCAAGAACACGAGAATACATCTTCGCGGAACGTACGTGCGGCTGATCGAGCCAAGCTTCGGCCTGAGCGTGCAGTTACGAGCTCGTTACTTTCATTCGACGATGCCCGGCGAATTCGACTATTATTCGCCACGCGATTTCGCTCAGGTGATCCCCGTGGTTCAGTTCCGCCGGTTCGATCACACTGGCTGGATGTATCTGATCGCCGTAGGTTACGGTGCTCAGAAAGCGACCGGCAGCCATTGGCAAGCGGCGCGTCTTGCGGATTTCCGGTTAGAAAGCCCGAAATCGTCAAATCGATTGCAGGCGTTCGCCGCGATCCAATATTCAAATAGCTCGCTTTTCGGCGCTGCCGGCAATTACAATTATGTAATGGCCCGGGTCGGTATAACCACGAGGTTCTGAGGCAGACTTCGCGCTCCTCGTGCCGAAGGGAAGGCGAAATGCTGCGATGCGAGTTCCGGTTTGCGAAGTGTGGAACGCTAGGAACGAAGCCCGCCTAAGAGCCACTGTTGCAAAATAGGATTTGGTCGCGCAGTTTCCCTTTTTGCAGCGCGCCGAACTGATGGGGAGCGGATGCCACAAGCCTCCGCTCCCATTTCACGGCTGAGGAAAGTATGCTCCTGATTGTGGTAGCTGCTGCCGGCTAAGCGCTGAACTTACCCCAGCATTTGCTGCGCCCCTGATTTGGATTGCATTGCGGCGCGTGGACTAATGGCAGCAAAGGGTCGAAAACTGCCATCGGCCTACGTCAACAACAGCGGCTAATCAGTCGTCGCCTGTCTGGCGCCGAACCAGTGCGCGCCTTCACGACTAAAAAGACAAGCCACTGCCGCAACGTTCGCGGATGACGTGACCACGATCGCGAGAATGTTACCCCAGCCGAACAGGCGCGCGAGCACCGGGGAAAAGATCACACCCGCGACAGTCAGCGTTATTGCCGCAGCGACCCAAAGTGCAAAAATCCATCGGGCTACATTGCTACGAAAGCGAACGATACCAATGATCAGCAGTGCACCGAGCACGACTGAAATCGCAACCGAAGTTGGTGCGACCGGGTAACCTGGTAGTGGCAAGAGTAGATTGCTCAGCGATCCGGCTGCGAGGCCAATCGATGCTAGAATGAGATACCACCGAATGGGCGCAGGCAAGGGCGAAGCTCTTTGCACATATGCAAACTGGCTCAAACGGAAATGGTCCGCAAGGATCGCGCGTCACGCTCTTGCAATGGCAGAAACAATAAACAGCGCAGATTCGATGAAAGGGCAGTATCAATGAAGGCCATTGTAGTCTCTGATCGGGCCGCCGGCACGACCGGATTGAAGCTCGTGGAGCGCCCAGAGCCACAGCCCGGGATCAACGATGTGATCGTCGAAGTTCACGCCGCTGGGTTTGTAAACACCGAGCTTACCTGGCCCTCCACGTGGACCGATCGGTTGGGCCGAGATCGCACGCCCACAATCCCAGGACACGAGGTCGCTGGAGTAGTCACAGCGCTCGGCTATGGAACGACCGGGCTGGCAGTGGGCCAGCGGGTGTTCGGACTTACGGATTGGTATCGTGACGGCACGCTCGCGGAATATGTCGCCATGGAGGCGCGCAATCTTGCGCCGCTTCCCGACGACGTTGATTTCGAAGTTGGCGCAAGTCTTCCGATCTCCGGCCTCACTGCGTGGCAGGGGCTATTTGTCCACGGGCGTCTTCGTGCCGGTCAGCGAATTATTGCGCACGGGGCGGCCGGGGCCGTGGGATCGGTCGTGACGCAACTCGCACGTGAGTTCGGCGCGTATGTGATCGGCACAGGGCGTGATCCTGATCGCCAGATCGTTCGCGACTTGGGAGCTAACGAGTTTATCGACCTCGATCGTGAGAACTTGGAGGTTGTTGGCGAAGTAGATCTGGTCTTCGATCTCATTGGCGGTGACATCGGGAGACGGTCAGCCGCGTTAATTCGGCCCGGCGGCATCCTGGTCTCAATTGTCGGCCCAGAGGCTCCGCCGGAAACTGGCTCAATGGTCGACTTCGTTGTTGAGGCTGATCGCCCGCAGCTCTCAGAAATTATCAAGCGGATACGGGACGGACGACTGCGCAGCAAAATCGGCGCGGTTGCAACCCTCGAAAATGCAGTCGGCGCGTTGAACCCAACCGAGCGACGGCGTGGGAAAACAGTCATCCGAGTTCGTACGTAATCCTAATGGCAAGAATGGGTGGAAAGCTGACATTAGGCTTCGATGCGACCGCTGTTTGAGCCGACTGCTACAGCCGTAGGAACCGATCTGATCTAAATCAGTTTTCGGTCTAGTGCTGCTTCGCCCCCCTGACGCGGCACGCATTCATTGGGCGGCCCTGCTGATGCTTCTTCCGGGCCGCCCATTCCACAGGTGGCAAGTGGCTACACAACCAGAAGATCGGCAAAGCCTAAAGGAAACGAACCGCCAAGTTCGCGAGGCGCTTCAGGACTGCCGTGACCTGCTAGAGCGAACGAGGGAACTGCTTCGCCGGACGGGGCAGGATAACGAAAGGCAGCTTACCGACTGACCGTCGGACCGCCGTTTCATTAGTCGTTAGCTTTGTTGCTGCCTCGTCCAGCGTCGATGCTGTTTGCCTCGGCTTCGATTTCATCGGCCATCCGACGAAGAACATTGGCCGCCTCCGTGTCGCTAGTAGATCTCGCAAGGCGACGGCATTGCTCGACGCGAGAACGCATACTGGCGACCGACTCAGAGTTCACGATCAGGTCACTTACTTTTGATAACTCGCCGCCTCAATGGTCGCGCATATAATCTCTTTTGGCCGGGGGCTGGCGTGGGGTTTTACAGGCTTTTCTTCTTTGACGGTGCCGCGCACATCGAAAAGGCGCACGAGTATGACACGTCCGACGATCAAGCCGCGATTAGGATCGCCGAGGGCTGGCGCGAGGGCCGTCGAATGGAGCTGTGGCAACGCGACCGGCGAGTGAAGGTCTGGGACTAGCTCACGAGACGGCGAGAAACTTCTGCCTGATCTCTTCCTGGATCTCCGCCTCTCGTTCCAGATCGTCCGCAACTTGGCGCAGCGGCTCTCTCGCCTGCTCAGTCAGGCAGCTGGAGGCAAGATAGCGACAGTGGGTCGCGATCTCCCGCAGGTCATGTGGAGTGCGGTGCATGACCTTCAAACGGGCACGCGGGCTGCGGGAGCCACGCGTTTCGCCGAAGGAGCGGCCAATGGCCCTTGGAGCGGGGTGCACTGCCCCTAAAACGACTAAACCCCGGCAACCGAAGCTGCCGGGGTTCCATGCTTCGTTTGTCTTTCGACTCGCGAAGCACAGGAACACCATAGACCGTTTCAGGACCTCCGCCAGCACAAAGTGCATTCAATCCTCGAGAATCTGGGCGATGCGTCTAGCGGCAGCTTTGGGTCGAAGCCGGACATCTGCCTCCTCTATAGGACGTCCGCTTTCGCGAGCTTCCAACCCGCAAGCCGACCGTCAGCTTACGGCCAGGTGATGCCATTGCGCGATGCGCCCTTGTCGGCCGCTCAGCGCTGAGCGCCGGCCACACGAAAGCGGACGCTTTTTCAGCCATGTAGCTAATGTCTGCTTTCGACCCAATGCAGACACTAGCGGCTTAGATCTGCTTTCGACCCAAAAGCTAACTCTAGCCAAGCGTCCGATCTGGCAACCAGACTTTGGTCTTTCGACTGCGATCCGGAACAATTGATCGGCGACGGCATTGACGCTACAATTGTAGCGCACTGGATCAATCGTAGCGGAGACTCGCAATGGACCGAGCAACGTACATGCGGAGAACGACGCCCCTGAGACTCACGATCTGCGCAGCGGCGCTTACGCTGACTTCGGCCGCATCAGGAGCGACCTTCTTGTTCGCCTCAAGGCAGCCGCCGCTGCGGCTTTGGTGGGATGGCGCGGCGCTGCCGAACTCAGAATTCTCAATCGTCCTGCATCAAACGCCATCCAGCGACGCTACCATCTCGCGGTCGCTGCCGCCCGGAGCCTTGCAAGGCCTCCGACCTGATCAGTTCAGCGGAGCAACGCCAAGCGCCATCGCATTCCGCTACGAGGTTGAAGCTGGGGAGCTAAGCTGCGCCGGACAAGCGGCGCTCGGGCGTGGCGAAGGGCAGTGCCAGTTCTACCCGTCCATCAGCTATGCGGACGCACTTGCACGACTCGGGGTCGCCCCACGCAACGAATTGGAGCAGCTGCGCCTCGGGATGGCTGGGGTCACGATCGAATATGCGGACGCAATGCTGAGATCGGGACTGCGCAATGCCGATGCGGAAGATCTAAAGCGATTGCGCAATCACCGAATAAGCCCTGCTGAGGTTTCTGCCGCGTCGGACCGGACGGCCGCGGCGATAATCCATGCCGAAAAGAAGCGACGCTAACTAGGACGTTATAGCGCCCTTGCGTCCGCAGTGAGCCAATAGGCGGCCAGGATAACTGCTGGCACCTGCGTTAAGGAATTCAGCCAGTTACGCCCGCTTCCCACCATTAACGGACCTTAGCGCGCGTCCGGCCGTAACTCTCTAGCACACGCTGGAGGCGCCCCATGCTCTATTCACCCGCGTTCCGTTTTCCTTCCCGCAAGCCAACTAGCGCGAAGATGACTGGCTCTTCCCGAGCCGCCTGAAGCCGGGTTGCCACCTCACCACGCGGCAGTACGCGCGGCTGGTGGACAAGTTGGTTCAACTCGTCGGTTTGGACCCGGCCCCCTATGGAACCCACAGCCTTCGCCGGACCAAGGTGGCGCTGCTCTATAAGAAGACCGGCGACCGACGACAACGGGGTTATCGTATTCGAAGCTCTGGCAGGATCTAAGGGCGCTGCTCTCCATGCAGTCCTCAAGTCACACAAGCGCCGGATCAAGCTGATAGCTCTTGAAAGCTGCTCGTTTTCAATATCGCTTTGC
>JAICIT010000010.1 GCA_025960445.1 Bradyrhizobium sp.
ATCAGCTTCGATACGCCGTGGGCAATCGCAGGATTGATCGTGTATTTGGCGATGTAGCGCTTGACGCGGAAATTGTCGTTGTTGCCCTTGTCCTCGGGCAGCCGTCCGCGCTGCTTCTTCATCTTGTCCGCAGTCTGCCAGGTGCGGATGATGACCTCGCCAAGGCGACCCATGGCTTGCGAGTCCGAAGACATCATCGACAGCGCGCCAAGGTCGTGCAGGATGTCTTCGGCCGCGATGGTTTCTTTGCGGATGCGACTCTCGGCGAATGCCAGATCCTCCGCGATCGAGGGATCGAGATGATGGCAAACCATCAGCATGTCCAGATGCTCGTCGATGGTATTGCGGGTAAACGGGCGGGTCGGGTTGGTTGAGGATGGCAGCACGTTTTTCAGGCCGGCGATCCTGATGATATCGGGCGCGTGACCGCCGCCGGCGCCTTCGGTGTGAAAGGCGTGGATCGTACGGCCCTTGAATGCCTTGATCGTATCCTCAACGAAGCCGGACTCGTTCAAGGTGTCGGAATGGAGCATCACCTGTACGTCGTGATCGTCGGCAACGGACAAACAATTGTCGATCGCAGCCGGCGTGGTGCCCCAATCTTCATGCAGCTTCAACGCGCAGGCCCCGGCCTTGATCATTTCTATCAGTGATGCCGGACGCGAGGCGTTACCCTTGCCGGAAATCCCGAGGTTAACAGGAAAGGCATCGAAGGACTGGATCATCCGCCCGATGTGCCATGGCCCAGGGGTGCAGGTGGTCGCGAACGTGCCGTGCGAAGGGCCGGTGCCGCCGCCAAGCATCGACGTGACGCCCGACATCAGCGCGTGCTCGATCTGCTGCGGACAAATGAAATGAATATGGCTGTCGAAACCGCCCGCGGTCAGGATCTTTCCTTCCCCCGCTATCACGTCGGTCCCCGGGCCGATCACAATGGTCACCCCCGGCTGAATGTCGGGATTACCGGCCTTGCCGATTGCGCTGATGTAGCCTTCCTTGATAGCGACATCGGCCTTCACGATGCCCCAGTGATCGACGATCAGCGCGTTGGTGATAACGGTATCGGCCGCGCCTTGCTTGTTGCTGGCTTGCGACTGTCCCATGCCGTCGCGGATCACCTTGCCGCCGCCAAATTTCACCTCTTCGCCATAGACGGTGAGATCGTTTTCCACCTCGATGATCAAATCGGTATCGGCGAGCCGGACCCGATCGCCGGTGGTGGGCCCGAACATGTCGGCATAGACCGAGCGTTTTATCTTTACGGCCATGGCGTGCACACCCTTTGTAATCGCGAGAACTTCAATCCTAGGTAATGTTTGCAAACCTGGTTATGCGGCGTCGCTCATCAGAGAAACACCGGCACCCCGACCGGTGTAAGCGACTTCGTGAGCGGGTGCGGAATCATAACTTGCCCATGACCACGCCGCGAAACCCATAAACCACCCGTTTGCCGGCAAGCGCGACCAGTTGCACCTCGCGCGTTTGCCCCGGCTCAAAGCGCACCGCCGTGCCAGCCGCGATGTCGAGTCGCATGCCGCGTGTCTTCTTGCGATCGAACTTGAGCGCAGGGTTGGTCTCGAAAAAATGATAGTGCGAACCAACCTGGATCGGACGATCGCCTGTGTTGGCAACTGTCAGCATTACCACCTTGCGGCCGGCGTTCAGTTCGATGTCGCCGTCCTTGATGAAGAGTTCGCCGGGGATCATCGTGCATTCTCCTATCGTATCGGCTCGTGCACGGTCACAAGCTTGGTGCCATCCGGAAAGGTCGCTTCCACCTGGATGTCGGGGATCATCTCGGCAATCCCGGCCATCACCTGCGCGCGGGTGAGCACTTGCGCGCCCGCCTGCATCAGATCGGACACGGTGCGCCCGTCGCGCGCGCCCTCGACGATGAAATCGGAAATGATGGCGATCGCTTCGGGATGATTGAGCTTGACGCCGCGCTCCAGTCGCCGTCGCGCAACCATTGCGGCCATCGAGATCAGAAGCTTGTCCTTTTCGCGGGGAGAAAGATTCATGCGAGCACTCTGGATGATTTCTGCCTGACGTTAGCCAAGCCACAGCCGTGGCAAGGCCGAGCCAGTGGCGCGAAGAACCGTGATCATATCGGCGCGGAGCTTGGCCGCATCTTGGGCACAGAAACGTGCCATTGCAAACCCGTTCCAGGCTGAGATACCGACCTCGCCTCCGAATGAACTGGACAGTTCGCGCATTCTCTCCACCAGTGCCTCATCACCTGGCACCATCACCGCGGTGCCTACCGCCACGCCGCCGTTCGCGACGGCGGCTTTGCCGAGCTTCTCGCCGATGTTGCCATCGAGGCGCACTGTTTCCGCGAACACCAACTTGTCCCCGCGCCACAGCCGCCAGCGGTCAACCAACTCACCGTGCAGCATTCGTTCGCCCATGGCGGTACGGCCAAACACCATGATTTCAGCGAGCAACAGGGAGGCGCTTTCAGCCAGATCAACATCGATGCGGCGGGACAACCGGGCGCCATCAAACAGGATCGTCTCCTGCGGCAGCCACGACAGATGTGAGCCGGCCGCTGCCTTCAACTTGATCTCGAGCTCAGCGGCCGGGCCTTCGGCCCGATAGACTTTTTCCGCCGCCGCCGTTGTTAGCGCGATCCGCGATTCCTCGCCGGCCGTGATCTCGATTTCGAAACGATCGCCGCCCGCGATACCCCCAGCGGTGTTGACGAACACTGCCGACAGACCCTCCGCCTCAGGCGAGGGAAAGCGGACGCGCAGCGAACCGGATTCATGCAGATGGCGCCTGCGGGTGATGCCCTCTACTTGGTGCACGTCGAACGTCACCGAGCCCCGCGCACGATTGGCCGCGAAAATCGCCGCTGTCGCGCTGGTGGTCTCGTGCCGCATCTGTCCCCAACCTAAAAGCGCGCTATTTGTGCGGCCGTCTCATCAATCATAACGCCATCTGGCGACTAAGTTCGCCACGGTCGAGATTGCCGCGATCGCAGGCGTATTTCACCGCGCCCCGGTCCATCACCGCGAAATTGTCACCGAGCTCGCAGGCAAAGTCGAGATATTGTTCGACCAGCACGATCGCGATGCCGCCAAGACTCCGCAGATACGAGATCGCCCGCGCGATATCCTTGATGATCGATGGCTGGATGCCCTCGGTCGGCTCGTCCAGCAGCAGCAATTTCGGCCGCATCACCAAGGCGCGTCCGATTGCGAGCTGCTGCTGCTGACCGCCTGAAAGGTCGCCGCCGCGGCGTCCCAGCATCGATTGCAGCACCGGAAACAGTGAGAACACGTCGTCAGGTATGTTGCGGTCGTCACGCTTCAACGGCCCGAATCCGGTCTTGAGGTTTTCCTCGACGGTGAGCAGCGGAAAAATCTCGCGCCCCTGCGGAACGAAGGCGATGCCCTTTCGCGCTCGCTCATACGGTTTCAGGCCGGTGATGTCGGCGCCCTCAAAGGTAATCGAACCTCTTGCGATCGGGTATTGGCCGACCAGCGCGCGCAGGAGACTGGTTTTGCCGACGCCGTTGCGGCCGAGCACGCACGTAACCCTGCCGGGCTCCGCCGAGATCGATACCCCGCGAAGCGCCTGGGCGGCGCCATAGTAAAGGTTGATGTTGTCGACCTTCAGCATCGCGCTTCACCGTCCCAGATACACTTCGATCACCCGCTCATTCGACGAGACCTGGTCGATGGTGCCTTCGGCCAGCACGGAGCCTTCGTGCAGGCACGTGACCTTGACGCCGAGTTCGCGGACAAACGCCATATCGTGCTCGACGACCATCACGGTCTTGTCCTGGTTGATCTGCTTCAACAGCTCGGCGGTCTGCTGGGTTTCGACGTCGGTCATGCCTGCGACCGGCTCATCGACCAGTAGCAATTTCGGATCCTGCGCGAGCAGCATCCCGATCTCCAGCCATTGCTTCTGCCCATGCGAAAGGTTTCCGGCGAGGCGACGGCGCGCGCTCGTCAGGCGAATCGTATCCAGCACCCGTTCAATCCGCTCGGTCTCGTTCCTGCTTTTCCGCCAGAACAGCGTGCCCTTGACGCTATGATCGACATTGAGCGCCAGCAGCAGATTGTCTTCAACGGTGTGGCTTTCGAATACAGTCGGCTTCTGAAATTTCCGCCCAATTCCCAGTTCCGCGATGCTGGTTTCATCGAGGCGGGTCAGATCGGTGACGCCATCGAACAGCACCTCGCCTTCATCCGGTTTGGTCTTGCCGGTTATGATGTCCATCATCGTGGTCTTGCCGGCGCCGTTCGGTCCAATGATGGCCCGCATCTCGCCGGGGGCAAGCGTCAGCGACAAATTGTTGATCGCATGAAACCCGTCGAAGGAGACGTGCACGCCGTCGAGATAGAGCAGCGCGGAAGTGGCCCGGATATCCATGACGTTCATGTGCTACTCCGCCATCCCGGATTCGCTGATGCCGTCTTCTCGCGCGGCGCTGATAACGTTCGCTGCAACCGTCAGCCGTTGTGCCTTCCACGGCTCCCACCAGGCATTCAACGTGCCAATGATTCCTTTCGGCAACAGCAGCGTCACCAGGATAAACATCGCGCCGAGCATGAACAGCCAGTACGGCGCAAGCGAACCCGACGTAAAAAAAGTCTTGGCATAATTGACGAGAACGGCGCCAAGCGCCGCACCGATCAAGGTGCCACGCCCGCCGACGGCGACCCAGATCACCGCTTCGATCGAATTACCCGGGGCAAATTCGCTCGGGTTGATGATTCCGACCTGCGGGACATACAGCGCGCCGGCGACACCCGCCATGCAGGCTGACAGCGTGAATACGAACAGCTTGTATGATTCGACACGGTAGCCCAGAAAACGCGTGCGCGACTCCGCGTCGCGCACCGCAATCAGAACCTTGCCCAGCTTGGAGGTAACGACCGCGCGGCAAATTAGAAACCCTGTGATGAGCCCAAGGCAGCTCAACGCAAACAGCGCCGCGCGCGTGCCGTCGGCCTGCACGTTGAACCCCAGGATATCCTTGAAATCGGTCAGGCCATTGTTGCCGCCGAATCCGAAATCGTTGCGGAAGAACCCGAGCAGCAAAGCGTAGGTCATCGCCTGCGTGATGATCGAGAGATAGACCCCGGTAACGCGGGAGCGAAACGCCAGCCAGCCAAAGCAGAATGCCAGAAGGCCTGGCGCCAGAATGACCATCAGCGCCGCGAACCAGAACATGTCGAAGCCATTCCAGTACCACGGCAGCTTTGGATAGTTCAGGAAGACCATGAAGTCCGGCAATATCGGATTGCCGTAGACGCCTCGGCTGCCGATCTGGCGCATCAGGTACATGCCCATCGCGTAGCCGCCGAGCGCGAAGAAAGCACCGTGGCCGAGCGAGAGAATGCCGCAATAACCCCAGATCAAATCGATCGCGAGCGCCAATATTGCGTAGCAGGCATATTTTCCGAACAGCGCCACCAGATAAGTCGGTACCTGTAAGGGCGAACCGGCTGGCAGCAGTAGGTTCGAGAGCGGGATCAGAACGCCGAGCGCGGCAACCACGAACACGAATACGGTTGCGGAACGATCCAGCGAACGCGTCAGCACGTGCGCCATCATGCTTCCACCGCCCGTCCCTTGAGCGCGAACAGACCGCGCGGACGTTTCTGGATGAAAAAGATGATGAGGACCAGAATGGCGATCTTGCCAAGCACGGCGCCCGCCACCGGTTCCATGAACTTGTTGGCGATACCAAGTGTAAAGGCACCGACCAGCGTGCCCCAGAGATTACCCACCCCGCCGAACACCACCACCATGAAGGAGTCGATGATGTAGCTCTGGCCGAGATTAGGGCTGACATTGTCGATCTGCGACAACGCCACGCCGGCAATTCCGGCAATCCCGGAGCCGAGGCCGAAGGTGAGCGCATCGACGCGCGAGGTCGCAATGCCCATTGACGCCGCCATCCTGCGATTTTGCGTCACCGCGCGCATCTCCAGTCCCAATGAGGTGTATCGCAGCATCGCAAGCAGCAGCGCGAACACCGCCAAGGTGAAGCAGAGTATCCAGAGCCGGTTGTAAGTGATCGTGATTTGTCCAATTTCGAACGCCCCGCTCATCCAGGAGGGATTGCCGACCTCGCGATTGTTCGGACCGAAGATGGTGCGCACGGCTTGCTGCAGCACCAGCGAGAGTCCCCATGTGGCCAGCAGTGTCTCGAGCGGACGACCATAGAGAAAGCGGATGATGCTGCGCTCGATCACGATTCCGATCGCGCCGGCGACGATGAATGCCAGCGGCACGGCAACCAGCAGCGAATAATCGAACAGCCCCGGATAGCTGGTGCGGATGGTTTCCTGCACGACGAATGTGACGTACGCCCCGATCATAACCATCTCGCCATGCGCCATATTGATGACGCCCATGACGCCGAAGGTGATCGCAAGGCCGATGGCCGCCAGCAACAGCACCGAGCCGAGTGACATGCCGTACCAGGCATTCTGCACGGCCGACCACATTGCGAGGTTGCTCTGGATGGAAGCCGTCGCATTGGCGGCGGCGCGCGCGATCGCCGGCGGTTGCTCGCCGCTCAACCCAACCAGCAGCGCGAGCGCCTCCTGATCGCCCCGCGCCTTGATTGTCGCGATCGCTTCCAGCTTTTCGGCATCGGTCGCATCTTCCTTGAACAGCAGGATCGCGGCGCGCGCCTCGCTGAAAGCCAACTTCGCGCTTTTGTTGGTTTCCTTCTGCAGCGCGCTGTCGACCGCCGGCAGCATGGCTTCATCGTGCGCCTTGAAAACCGATTGGGCGGCCTGGATGCGTTTGGCTGGATCCGGTGACTGCAGCGTCAGAGCACCGAGCGCGGCCTCGACGGTGCGGCGCAGACGATTATTAAGCCGCACGGGAGCGGCACTGTCGGGAATGCTGGCGACTGGCGCGCCGGTCGAGGCGTCGCTGTTCTTGCCGTCGGACTGGGTGATGTAGACTTTTTTGGTATCGGGATCGGCGCTGAGCCGGCCATCCTGCAGCGCGCTGACAATCGCGTAGGCCCGCGGATTGCCGCTGGTTGTAATCGTGGCGATAGCCTCATCGGTGTCCGTGAATTCGTCGTTTGCGAATTTCGCAACCGCGTCTTCAAACGGCCCGGCCATGACCGGCAACACAGAGGCGAAGATCAGCAGCGCCGCAAATGGGAGCGCGCGGATTTTTCTGCAGAACCTGGTAAGCACTGGACGACCCCGGCAGAGGCGGAAGGAAGGCGGCGAACATCGCCGCCTTCCGGATTTGTAGCGTCAGGTTTCGATCAGGAACCCTGACCGCCGCACTTGTTGAGCTTGGTGTTGTAGTTGCCGCACTTCTTGCCAACCCAGTCGCCGATCAGGTCCCTGGACCCTTCGAGCTCCTTGGACCAGGCGTCGCCGGCAACTAGACCGGGCGTCTTCCACACCACGTCGAACTGGCCGTTGCCCTTGATCTCGCCAATGAACACCGGCTTGGTGATGTGGTGGTTGGGCAGCATCTTCGAGACGCCGCCTGTCAGGTTCGGCGCTTCGATACCGGGAAGCGCATCGATCACCTTGTCTGGGTCGGTGGACTTCACCTTTTCAACCGCCTTAACCCACATGTTGAAACCGATGTAGTGCGCTTCCATCGGATCATTGGTCGTGCGCTTGGGGTTCTTCGTGTACGCCTGCCATTCCTTAATGAACTTCTCGTTGGCAGGCGTCTTGATGGACTCGAAGTAATTCCAGGCGGCGAGATGGCCAATCAGCGGCTTGGTATCGATGCCGGCCAATTCTTCTTCACCCACCGAGAAGGCTACGACGGGAATGTCGGTAGCCTTGATTCCCTGGTTGCCCAGTTCCTTGTAGAAGGGAACGTTGGCGTCACCATTGATGGTCGAAACCACGGCTGTCTTCTTGCCCGCGGAGCCGAACTTCTTGATATCGGCGACGATCGTCTGCCAGTCGGAATGACCGAACGGCGTGTAGTTGATCATGATGTCGTCCTGCTTGACGCCTTTCGACTTCAGATACGCCTCGAGGATTTTGTTGGTTGTGCGCGGATAGACGTAGTCGGTGCCGGCCAGCACCCAGCGCTTCACCTTTTCGTCTTTCATCAGGTAGTCGACGGCGGGAATCGCCTGCTGGTTCGGCGCCGCGCCGGTATAGAAAACGTTGCGCTCGCTTTCCTCGCCCTCGTATTGCACCGGGTAGAACAGGATATTGTTCAGTTCCTTGAACACCGGCAGCACGGATTTGCGCGAGACCGAGGTCCAGCAGCCGAACACGACCGCAACCTTGTCCTTGGTGATTAACTCGCGGGCCTTTTCCGCAAACAGCGGCCAATTCGATGCGGGGTCGACGACAACCGCCTCCAGCTTCTTGCCGAGCACGCCGCCCTTCTTGTTCTGCTCGTCGATCAGAAAAAGGATGGTGTCTTTGAGGGTGGTTTCGCTGATCGCCATGGTGCCGGAAAGCGAGTGAAGAACGCCTATTTTGATGGTGTCGTCCGCCGCTTTTGCGGAGGTGAACGCGGCCAGGCCCAAAATCAGCCCAGCGCCGGCTGCGAGCCAGCGGCGGCGGCTCATAGGCCTCGCCATGTCGTGAGTTGGTTGAATAAGCATGAGGTGTGATCTCCCTGACGCAGACGTTAAACGCTGCGAACGGCCCCACGGCCGCCTGCGTTAACGGAATCGCAAGAAGCGTGCCATGGATTGAAAGCGGCTCAACCGCCTGAGCATCATCAGGAATTCAGGACCGCCCCGCGGACCCGGATTTGCGACTGCCTAAGATTTAGACGGAGCAAATGTCCAGCGCTTCGGCATGTTGTACGTTATTTAGGCAGCTTGAGGTTTGTGTCTATTTTTCCGGCAAAGGTCCTTGCTGTCGCGCTTTTTCTTAACTCCGCGAACGCCTTATGAGCCGATTCACCTTGAAAGCGCCTCGTTCCTGTTCCATATGAGCACCACGACCCAGGGAATCACCGGGTCATTGCGAGCCGCGTGTTCTGATCCCGTCCAACGGTTTCTGGCTTGCCCCTTTCAGCCAACCAAAACCGACGCCCCAAACACGCGGGTGTCTCAGACACACTCGCGCGCTCCTGGCTGACATGGCCGGGCGCCTGCTTTTTTGATGGAAAGAACCAGACTTTTGACCTCCTTTCAGGATTTCGGCCTTGCCGATCCCATCTCGCGTGCGCTCAAAGAAGAGAACTACGTCACGCCAACTCCCATCCAATCTCAAACCATTCCCCTAGTGCTCGCCGCACGCGACGTCGTCGGCATCGCTCAAACCGGTACCGGCAAGACGGCAGCTTTTGCGCTTCCGATCCTGCATCGCATCCTCGAGCATCGCATCAAGCCGCAGCCGAAGGCCTGCCGCGTCCTCGTGCTCAGCCCAACCCGTGAATTGTCGGGACAAATTCTCGAAAGCTTCAACGCCTACGGACGCCATATGCGTTTGACTTCGGCGCTTGCGATCGGCGGCGTGCCCATGGGACGTCAGGTCCGCTCGGTCATGCAGGGCGTCGAAGTCATGGTGGCCACTCCCGGACGTTTGCTCGATCTCGTGCAAAGCAACGGTCTGAAGCTCGGCAATGTCGAGTTTCTCGTGCTCGACGAGGCCGACCGCATGCTCGACATGGGCTTCATCAACGACATCCGGAAGATCGTTTCCAAATTGCCGGTCCGGCGGCAAACGCTGTTCTTCTCGGCGACCATGCCGAAGGATATTGCGGATCTGGCCGACCAAATGCTTCGCGATCCAGCGCGGGTCGCGGTGACGCCGGTCGCATCGACGGCTGATCGCATCACGCAGCGGATTGTCCAGGTCGACCACTCAGCAAAGGCCGCATTTTTGGCGCAACTGCTGCAACACGAGCCGGTCGATCGGGCATTGGTATTTACGCGCACCAAGCATGGCGCCGACAAGGTAGTGAAGGGCCTCGCAAGGGCAGGCATTTCCGCCGACGCCATCCACGGCAACAAGTCGCAAAATCATCGCGAGCGCGTGCTGGCCGCATTCCGCTCCGGGCAGATCCGCACCCTGGTTGCGACCGACATTGCAGCGCGCGGCATCGACGTTGACGGCATCAGCCACGTCGTCAACTTCGACCTGCCGAACGTACCCGAAACCTACGTCCATCGCATCGGCCGCACCGCGCGCGCCGGGGCCGATGGCATCGCGATCTCGCTGGTCGCGGGAGGCGAAGAGATGTCGTATCTGCGCGATATCGAAAAGCTGATCCGCATCGCATTGTCCCGGGAAGACCGACGCACGCCCGGTCAGCGCGAAGCAGTGCCGGCGGCTTCACAACATCGCGGGCCGCGCTCTGCGCCGCGCGTGCATGGAACCCGCGCAAATGATGGAGCACCGGGATCGAAAGGGCCTCGCCGTCGACGCCGTCCAGGTGGTAATAATGGGGCTCCGCAAACCAACCGGCACGAGGGCAACCGGCATGAGCCGATGCGTCCATCTTCGTCGTCGCACGGCGGCGGCAAGGCTGAAGGAATGCAAGGCGTCGCATTCTTGCATCGCGAAAGCCGTCCGAACACTCGACCCAACCGCACCCAACGACCACGCTAGCCGTCGATCGACCTGGAGAGAAACATGGCTAAGGAAGAGCTGATCCAGTTCGAAGGACTGGTAACCGAAATCCTCCCCGATGCGCGTTATCGCGTGCAGCTCGACGCAGGACACGAGATCGTGGCCTACACCGCGGGCAAGATGAAGAAGAACCGGATCAAGACGCTGGCTGGCGATCGAGTCACGATTGAAATGTCGCCCTATGACCTGGAAAAAGGCCGCCTCATTTTCCGTCACAAGGACGAACGACCGGGGGGCGGAGCTCCGCGAGGCGCGCCCCCACGCGGTCAATTCCGCCGCAGATAGCCCGTATCACGCGCAACCAAGTTGCGCGTGACGAAATCATGTCATTGCGGCGGCAGCTTGCGGTCTGCGCATCTGCCGCGAGCAAAAAATCGTGCAGGTCAGCATTGTTTTGGGGGCTGGTTTGGAATAATATGATGCATCGATTTTCGGCCGGACGACATTAGCTATCCACCGGTACAGCCGGTTTAGACGCTGACGACCCTTCCAAAAATTCGATTTCACCAGCCTGCCGAAAGCAGGTTTCTAGTATGTCTATCTTTAGAAGGGACCATCCCGTGAGCATGGGAACCGTGAAGTGGTTTAACGCAACCAAGGGCTTCGGCTTCATTCAACCGGACGACGGTGGCAACGACGTGTTCGTGCACATCAGCGCGGTAGAGCGAGCCGGTCTGGGAACGCTGCGCGAAGGCCAGAAGATCAGCTATGAGATCGTAGCCGATCGCCGCTCTGGCAAGTCGTCGGCCGACAACCTGCGCGCCGCCGGTTAAAGGAATTTCCTGCGTACGACTCGCGAGAGCGGGGCTGAGAAGTTCAGACAAATAGAAAAGGCCGTGCTGATCGCGCGGCCTTTTTCTGTTTGCACCCAAAGCGGCGCAACGTCTTTTGCAACGAAATCCCCAAGCAGCAGCAATCCTTCCCGCAACAAGTAACGGAAACCGATCGTTGAAATGTTTCAACAACAAGAGGCAGAACGAGCCGCCGGTTAACCGTTGCTTAACGATGTCGTGGGTGCGCGGCAGGCGCTGAAACGATTCGATGCAGGTAGACGCCCGCAAGCTCCGCGTCAAACGGATGAAGCTTAGTTGGCCTTGGCGGCCGCGGCGGTCCCGGTAGCCTGGTTGTTGAGGGAGCCTGCCTGATCCATGGCGGATTTGAAGTAATTCTCGCCGTCGCCGAGCGTAATTCGCCGTTGGCAGACCGGCATGCAGCTATAGGATTCGCGCTCGACGCCGCGATAAACCGTTACGAGCTGGTCGGTGGGGCCTTCGACCTGAATCACCCGATCCACCAGGATTTCGCCACTGCGGTCCATGGCGATAAAATTGGTCGCGCCGTAACCTTTTCCGGTCACCACCAGAATTCCGCCGGTCTGCAGAGTAACGTCTGCGATCAGGGGATTTCCGACCACGATCGTCGAAACCCGGGTCGGCAGCTTGACCAGTTTTGCCTGGTCGACATTGACCGCGATGCTGTCGGCCGATGGCTCGGCGAGAGCTGCGGCCGGGCACACCAGAATGCCCAGAGCGAGGGAGAGAAATTTGAGGGACGCGCGCGGGCGGCTACGCAAAGAACTGAAGGACATACTCTTCCTCGGGACGTTGACAGGCCGACAAAGGCAACACGCCATTAGCCGGCACCCGACCGGACCAATCTAGCCGCCAATTCATGAAGGAACTGCAAATACGGACGTGACAAACGTCACGGAACTAGAATTGACGAAACGGGTAAGCCAGCTGTCCGCCAATCTCCGAGGGGATCGCAGGTTCATCCTTGCCATAGTTGTCGGGCAGCTTGTTCTCCGGCATTCGGAACGTTCCGAACAGCAAATCCCAGAGTGGAAAAGTCCCGGCATAATTGGTGTTGCCGCCCTCTTCCAGCGCGGTGTGATGCCACCGATGAAACACCGGCGTTGCCAACACGTATTTGAATGGACCGAGCGTCCAATTCAGGTTGGCGTGGACGAAAGCCGAATGGAAGGTCGTGAAAGGACCAACCCAAAGCATCACGTTTGGCGATATGCCGGCCATCAGCAAGATAACATCCACCATGATGGTGCCGAGGAACAGGTTCACCGGATGGAAGCGCGCGGCCGAGATCCAATCCAATTCCTTCGACGAATGATGGATCGCGTGATATTTCCAAAATCCGCGGCCGTGAAACAGGCGATGTAGCCAATAGAGCATGAAGTCCGCAAGGATCACGAACAACAGCCCCTGCACCCACAGCGGCAGTTCGGAGAGTGGGCCATGGCCGTTGTCGTAAAAGGCAATCAGTTCGTCAGCGTCATGAATATTGAAGACGAGGCCCGCGCCGAGCACCAGCAGGCCGATCCGCAACACTCGCGCAAACAGCGGCACAAAGAACCAGTAAGAGATGTCGGTGATCAGTTCACGCTTGCGCCACCAGGGCGTTCCGGGATTGCAGGCCCAAAAATGCGTGAGCACCGAGAATACCAGCGCCAGCACGATCGTGATTGGCACCACCTTGGCAATCGTCCCACCGAGCATCTCGACGACTTCGAGCGGTAAATTGGACATGGCCCCTCCAGGCTACGATGTACTATGCGTACGCCGCGACGTTTAAGGAGCAATGAATACAGCCGCCGCTGCTTAGCCCCGCGGCTCTGCAAGAAACAACGAGATCGTATTGTAACAAGCGCCTTAATTCCAAATTTACTGTGCTCAAGAAGAGCCCGTGGCAACAGTGTTTACTCGGTCGAATTAACTGTGCCGCAAGGCTCGCGACTTTAGGGTGAGCCATGGTCACGGTGCTGAGAACGCCGGCGAGACCAAACGTAGTTCGACCAGCCACGTGTACACATGGAGCTATCTATGAAGAACCTTATCGCGCGTTTCGTGAAGGATCAGTCCGGCGCGACCGCCATCGAATACGGCCTGATTGCAGCCGGCATTTCGCTGGCGATCATTGCCGTCGTCAACGGCCTCGGCACCAACCTGAACACCAAGTTCAGCAACATCAATAGCTCGCTGAAATAAGCGAAGCGGATTGATGAGCAACAGAGGCCCTGGGTAGTCCGGGGCCTTTGTTATTTTTGAGTGACGTAGTGGCGTAACAATGATGCGTAAGCTCGATGCCGCCTCAGCCGCGGCAAGCAAAATTTCCGGCCGAGACGACGTTTGCACAGAGCTCGTTTGCCTGGCGCTGATACTGGCGCTCTTCTTTCTCGCCGCGCGGATTGGCAGCACGTTGTAAGGCGCGGGTCGTTTTCCGATTATTCATTTCTCGCCACTAGGTTTGGACAATGCTCCGACCTCGCGTCAGCCAACGACTTCCTTGAAGCCATGATTCTGGACATCGCGCGCCTTCTGCTGTTCCCGGCTCTGATGGCTTTTGCCGCGGCGAGCGATCTTTTCACGATGACGATCTCCAACCGGGTTTCACTGGCGTTGGCGGCGAGCTTTCTGGCGCTCGCGCTGATGAGCGGCATGCCGGGCTCCGAGATGCTGGCTCACCTTGGTGCGGGGGCGGTGGTACTCGTGGTGGCGTTTGGCTGCTTTGCCATGGGCTGGGTCGGCGGAGGCGATGCCAAGATCGCGGCGGGTGCAGCGCTGTGGTTCGGTTTCGGTCATCTGCTCGAGTATTTGCTCTATGCGTCGCTGTTCGGCGGGGCCTTGACGTTACTGTTGCTGCAATTCCGCCAATGGCCGCTGCCCTATCAGCTCGCCGGCCAGGCCTGGCTGATAAAGTTGCACGCAAAGGAGAGCGGGATTCCATACGGGATCGCGCTCGCGATCGGCGCACTGATGATCTATCCCGAAACGGAATGGATCAAGGCCGTGGATCTCGCCCACTTCGCCTTTGGCTGATCCGACCGGATAAACCCGGCGTTAAGTTGATTTAGATACGCCTCATTAACCATGCTTTGACGAATAGCTGGTCAACTCCCATCACGGCGGCCGGAACCGTCGCGGCGTTGTGGAAAGTGAAGCGTATGAAGAACGCGCGAATTGTCGTCCTGACCATCGCTATCGGCGCTGGCGGCGTCGCCGCATACCTTGCGAGCATGTCAGACAGACCGGCGGCGGTCACGCCGGCGGCGCAACTGCCGACGGTGGACGTTCTGGTTGCCAAGTCCGACATCGGCCTTGGCCAGACCGTCACGCCCGAAGACATGATTTGGCAGACCTGGCCTGCCGCAACCGCAAGCAACACCTTTATTCGGCGCAATGAGCGACCTGAAGCTACAACCCAGATCGCCGGCTCGATTGCACGCGCTCCGTTTATCGCGGGCGAACCCATCAGGGATCCGAAGCTGGTCAAGGGCAATGGCTCCGGATTTATGGCGGCGATCCTGCCCACCGGCATGCGCGCCATCTCAACCGAGATCTCTCCGGAAACAGGTGCTGGAGGATTCATTCTGCCCAACGATCGGGTCGACGTCATCCTTTCAAAACACGAGAAGAATGCCGGGACATCGAACGCACCGGACATCGTCGTTTCGGAAATCATCCTCTCCAACGTTCGCGTCCTCGCGATTGACCAGGCTCCAAAGGAGAAGGACGGCCAGAACGCCGTAGTCGGCAAGACCGTGACGCTGGAGCTGAGGCCCGAACAGGCCGAGACGCTGGCTCGCGCGCGCCAGACCGGCACGCTGGCGCTGGCGCTGCGCAGCATCGCGGACATCAATATGGTCGAGAACAGAATAGACGATCAGACCGGGAAGCGCGGTGAAACCGTTAGCGTCATTCGCTACGGCATCCCAAGCTCCACGATGACCCAAAAGTGACGGAAAGGAATTCCGATATGAAACGCGGGGGAATTCAGACGGTAATGCGGGCGCTTCTCGTCCGCGCCCTGTCGTTTCCAGCCGTCGCCGCACTGACGCTAAATCCGGCGCTGACGCCCGTCGTTGCGAGCGATTATCGCGTGCCCGTCGTCAGCGATAACCAGATAAATGCGCGTTTCCTTTCGCTCGGCATCGGCAAATCGATCGTGATCGATCTGCCGCGCGACATCAAGGATGTCCTGGTCGCAGATCCGAAGATTGCCAACGCTGTCATACGCTCCGCGCAGCGGGCTTACATCATCGGCGCGGCCGTCGGTCAGACCAATATCGTCTTCTTCGATTCCGCGGGCCAGCAAATAGCCGCCTACGACATCGCGGTGAAACGCGACCTGAACGGCGTGCGCGCGGCACTGAAACAAACGTTGCCGAACGCAGCGATCCAAATCGATGGCCTGGGCGATGGCGTGATGCTTACCGGCTCGGTATCAAATCCAATCGAAGCGCAACAGGCGGCCGATCTGGCGGCACGCCTGGCGGGAGGCGCGGAGAAGGTCGTCAACTCGATCACCGTGCGCGGGCGCGATCA
>JAICIT010000011.1 GCA_025960445.1 Bradyrhizobium sp.
ATCACAAGATTGCGGTGCTGAAGCGAATGGTGGCGTTGGCGCGATCGGTGCCGGACGAGTGGGCGCAGCACGAAAAGCTCGGGAATACCCCGCAAGGCTGGGCGCTCCACGCGCTGGTATTGGACATCGATATCGGCCCGCTGCTGCAGACGCACAAGCTTCTGACCTCGGTGCTGTTCGCAAGGGCCAAAGGATACAACCGCGGGCTCAGCGCCGCCGAACTGGAAATGATGAACCTGACCGGCGACAGCACCGGGCTCGACATGGTGACCATGCCGCAGGTTGTGCGCGAGCAGGTCCCGACTTCCAATTTTTTCCAGCGCTCAGGTTACGAGCGCAATCCGGTGGCGATCCGCCACAATACTGTGGCGAAGCTGCTGGCGGTCACGGACAGCCGCATGGACAGCAACAGCCATTTGCCGGGAGCAAAGGAATTGGCGGCGGCGTTTTGGGTTGCGGCGGTGCCGACCAGCCGAGGTCCGGCATCTGCACGGACCATCGAAGCGGGCGCTTACTCCGAGCCGAACATGAATTTGCCGTCGCCCTCGAGATAGGGGCCGGTCCTCATATAGAGCTGTCCATTGTGGCCGATGAAAAACAACGTCCCCTTGGGCACTTTCTTTGCTCCCTTGAGCAGCAGGCCCGCATTGTTGGTGCCCATCTTGTAGGAAAACGTTTTGCCTTCTTTGTCGTAGGCGTAGCCCATATCTGACGACAGCACCCAAGGCGTCGGCTTGGCGGTTTCCGTAAAGCCGGGAGTACTCGCCGCGGTGAGCGCGATAACCATGAAAGAAATCTTGAAGAGAATCTTGGCTGGAAAGTTCTTCATTCTGCATGCTCCCGAAGCAACCGTTCTGAAAACTGCCTTGCAGCGCGTAGTTGGTTGAACAAATCACGAACGCAAAAGTTTTTCGAAATGACCCCACTTAATTTTGGCTAAGCGCGCGACGTTCAAGAGTTTGGGATTTCCCGACGCTGTGTGCGACTATCTTCCGGATTTAAGTCTAGAAGGAAGTATTGCGAAATACGTCATAGGGATGATTCGGATGCACCACGTCATAAAAATCAGTTTGGGCCTCGCGCTTTCGCTTGTGACGCTGGTTTCAATTGCCCGGGCCGATGAATTCAAGCTTTCCAACAATCAAAGGATTTCCTGCAGCCGCGGCCTAAGCCCTGGCAAACTCAATACCGCGACTTGCAAATCCTATGCCTACGTCTTCGACATCAAGACGTCGGAGTATTTCAGGTGCCAGGTCAGTCTGGCGCTGACGCGCGACAACAAGGAAGTTATCAACGTTCAGAGCGATGGCGGCTGCACCAAGAAGCCGCGGATATTCGATACAGATTCCAATTATTCGTTCGACGCAACGGAAACCGAACCGCCCAACACCAACTCGTTTTTTGGCCCGGGCGGCTACTCGGTCTGGGCGAGCGACAACAACGCCCGCAAGGTTCGCGGCTGCATCACTATCAGTTCCGGCCTCGGCTCCGACATTTCCAAATGTCTCGACATGACCTTTCAGTGATCAGCTCGCGCGCGAGCTAGTTCAGGCACCGCAGCCGCGCGCGAGATGAGCCGGATACGCGTCCCGAACGCTCCGGAACGCGCCCCAAATTTTAGTGACTCATTCGCGCCGAGGCCGGATGCCCCGGTACCTTGAAGCGTTTGCCGGTATCGGTGACCCTCGCTCCATTGACCTGCAGGATCGAGAAATCCTGGGTCAGGTAGTTTCCGGCCAGGATGTATTTGCCGTCAGGCGTGAACATGACCGCCTCCGGCAGTCCGCCGACTTCGATGTCCTGCGTCTTGCTCACCTTCTTGCCGTCTATTTTCAGCACCGACAGGCTGCCGTTCTTGTTGTAGAAAAATGCTTTCTTCATGTTGGACCCGCGCAGGATTGCAGCGACCGCGAGATCGCCCTTCGGCGACATCGCCAGTCCCTCGGGCCCGTCACCGACCACGACCCGATCGATGATGCGGGGCGGATTGGCTTCAAGATCAATCACGCTCGTGGTGTCGACGCTTCCATCGGACGAGCCGGCGCCGCCATTGTCCGCGGTCAGTGCCAGCTTGCCATTTGGCGCCACCACTACATTGTACGGCCACTGGCCGGCGGGCAAATCGACCTTATTGTAGGTTACCTTGTCGCCGGCGATATCGAGCACCGATACCTTGTGCGCGGGGAATCGCACCGCCAATGCCCGCTTACCGTCCGGCGTGAAAATGACATGTGCGACACTGTCGGGCAATGCAACGGTGTCCGTGACCTTGACATCCGTACCATTGATCGAGAGCACGCTGATCGAGTTGTCGCCGCGATTGGCAACCAGCGCCATCTTGCCGGATGGGCTGATGCTCAGCCCCGATGGCTGCTTGCCGGCGGTAACGGTCGCCGCCAGTTTCGGCGGGTTGGCCTTGAGATCGATCACGTAGACCTTGTTGTCCGGCACCTGCTTCAGCGCGTCGCCATCCTTTACGACATCAACCGAATCCGCCACCAGCGCGATCGAACCTGTCGGGTCGATGTCCAGATTGACCGGTGGCCCAACGATGCTGTTTTTCAACGGCAGGCTGGCGACGATCTTGGGGCTTTCGGGACTGGCAAGATCAACGATCAGCACCTGGTCCTTACCAGGCGCGGACAGAACCGTCTTTCCCTCATCATCCCATGAGACCTTCTCGTCGAGGCCGACGATCATGAATGGCTTGGCGTACGCGAAATGAAGGCTGCTGCCGAGCAGGATCGCCGCCCCCAGGGATAATCCAACCGCACGATTGACAGACATTCTGGCGTTCTCCCGATAAGACCGGCCTCTCATGAGCCGGATTGGACCGTCAGAGTACGCGGGGAACCGGCCGCTTGACCAGTGCGAAGCGACGATCGTCAGAGGTTCATAGCCTGTGCGACAAAGAGCCTGTGGCTCACGGGAAAAGCTTGACCCCGGACCATGGTCCGTCCAATTTCCCGGCCTGTTTCCGGGAGAATCACCACATGAATTCGAAGTCAGTTGCCGCTGCCGTTATGGTGGCGGTGGTCCTATCGGCTGCGCCGGCGCGGGCCCAGCAGTTTATCAATATCCTGACCGGCGGCACGTCCGGCGTGTACTACCCGTTGGGTGTCGCGATCGGAAAGATCTTCGGCGACAAGATTCCGGCCGTCAAAACCCAGGTGCAGGCAACAAAGGCTTCGGTCGAAAACCTGATCCTACTGCAGCAGGGACGTGGTGAACTCGCCTTTACGCTTGGCGATTCCCTCAAGGCCGCCTGGGAAGGCGACGAGGAAGCGGGCTTCCGGTCCAAGCTGGACAAACTGCGCATCATCGGCGCGATCTATCCGAACTACATTCAGATTGTCGCCACAGCCGAGAGCGGCATCAAGACCTTGGCAGACCTCAAGGGCAAAAGCCTCTCGGTAGGCGCGCCCAAATCCGGCACCGAACTGAACTCCCGCGCGATCCTTGCCGCCGCCGGATTGAGCTACAAGGATATGGGCAAGGTTGAATACCTGCCGTTCGCGGAATCTGTCGATCTGATGAAGAACCGGCAGTTGAACGCAACGTTGCAATCGGCTGGCCTCGGCGTGGCCTCGCTAAAGGATCTAAGCACGTCAACCGATATCACGGTGGTCTCGGTCCCGAAGCAGGTGGTCGACAAGATAGGGCCGCCGTTCGTGTCTGTGATGATCCCTGCCAACACCTATAACGGCCAAGACAAGGATGTTCCGACCGCGGCTGTGATCAATTACCTCGTGACCAGTTCAGCGGTGTCAGACGACATTGCGTACAAAATGACCAAGCTGATCTTCGAGTCGCTGCCCGAACTCGCGAATGCACATGCGGCTGGCAAGGAGATCAAGCTGGAGACCGCGGCAACGGGCGGCCCGGTGCCGTTACATCCCGGAGCGATCCGCTATTACAAGGAAAAGGGCCTCATCAAGTAGAGGGCACGATGCGTGTTTGCCGGAGTGATTGACCGAAACGTCTTCGCGGCTGAAGAGCTGAAATTCTTCGTTGCAGTCATGACGACTGATTGGCGCGGCACTGTAGAACATGTCGGAGGTAACAACCGGCGCAACACAACCCGACACGGCCGACCTCGACTTTCCGGGAACATCGTCAATAATAAAAGGCGTCCCTGATCGGGGACGCTGGGGAAGGAAGAAGATGCAGGGTCGGGACGCTGAGGCGGTCGTCAAGGTCGACTTCGAGAATTTCGAGCACGGTTTCCCTGAGGGATTTGGCCCGGGCGGCTGGGGACGGCTGGGCTATGCGATCGGTATTGCTTTCGCCGTGTTTCAGCTGGTCGTCGCGGCGTGGAACGTACTGCCGAGCCAGGTCGTGCGGGGCGTCCATGTCGGCTTCCTTATCCTGATGACGTTCGGCTTGGTCGGCAACTTCACGGCAAAGAGCAATGCGGGACGCACCGCGGGTTGGCTGATCGGCGCTGTCGGTTTCGTTTGCGGTCTGTACCAGTGGGTATTCTATGCCGACTTGATCGCCCGTGACGGCGACCCGACCCACCTCGATCTTGCGGTCGGAAGTTTGCTGGCGGTCCTGATCTTCGAGGGTACGCGGCGGTTGATGGGTCTCGCGCTGCCGCTGATGTGCGGCGCCTGCATCCTTTACTGGTTCCTTGGTCAGTATTTGCCCGCGCCGTTCAATCACCGCGGCTATGACTTCGACCAGATCGTCACCCATCTGTCGTTTGGTACCGAAGGCTTTTACGGGGTGCCGATTTACGTTTCGGCGACCTACATCTTTTTGTTCATTCTGTTCGGCTCGTTCCTGGAGCGCGCCGGGATGATCCAGCTATTCACCGATGTCTCACTTGGGCTGTTCGGCCGCACTCGCGGCGGTCCGGCAAAAGTAGCGGTGTTTGCATCGGGCATGATGGGAACGATTTCCGGCTCTGGCGTCGCCAATGTCGTTACCGTCGGACAATTCACGATTCCCTTGATGATCAAGTTCGGCTATCGGCGTGCCTTTGCCGCCGGCGTCGAGGCCACTGCCTCGATGGGCGGACAAATCATGCCGCCGGTGATGGGCGCGGTCGCTTTCATCATGGCCGAAACTCTGGGCGTCGACTACTCGGTCATCGTCAAGGCTGCCGTGATCCCGGCGATGCTGTATTTCTTGTCAGCGTTCTGGATGGTGCACCTTGAAGCAGGCAAGCACGGCCTGGTCGGGATGAAGAGTTCGGAAGTCCCCAGCGCCTGGAAGGCGTTGGTG
The DNA here is from genome assembly GCA_025960445.1 of Bradyrhizobium sp. GTDB lineage: Bacteria > Pseudomonadota > Alphaproteobacteria > Rhizobiales > Xanthobacteraceae > Bradyrhizobium. Next base: position 5,230 of record JAICIT010000011.1, read on the forward strand.
GCCCGGTGGTATCTGGTGTTGCCGTTGGCTGCGCTCGTCTACATGCTGTTCGAGGGTTTTACGCCGCTCTACGCCGGCAGCATGGGGCTGGCGCTGACAGTTGTGCTGATCCTGGGCGCGAGCATTACGCTCGGCCTTTCCAGCAATGTACTGCGCTATGTGTTCTGGGTCGGTCTTGCGCTGGTCGCCGCCGCGTTGTCGCGCAACGGCCTCGAGATCGTTCCGGTAGCAGGCATCGTCGGTGTTCTCGTCCTGATCTCGGCGCTCACGCGGGGCGGCCGGGCTACGCTGACGGCGTGCCGGGATTCGCTCGCTGATAGCGCGAAGTCCGCGCTCACCGTCGGCATGGCCTGCGCCATCGTCGGCAGCATCATTGGAATGATGACGCAGACCGGTGTCGGCACCATATTCGGCAGCTGGATTATCGGACTGGGCGCAAAGAGCCTGTTTCTCGCGCTGGTCATGACCATGCTGCTATCGATCCTGCTTGGGACCGGCATCCCGACGATTCCCACCTACATCATCACCGCCGCGCTGGCCGCGCCGGCACTCGCGAAGCTGGGCGTGCCGCTGATCGTCAGCCATATGTTCGCGTTCTATTACGGCATCATGGCCGATCTTTCCCCACCGGTGGCGTTGGCGGCATTGGCGGCCGCGCCGATCGCCAAGGAAAATCCCGACAAGATCGGATGGGAGGCAATGCGCATCGCGCTCGCCGGATACGTGATTCCGTTCGTATTCGTCTACTCGCCGGCGCTGATGCTGCAGACCGGGGATCCGATGATCGCACAGCTCGGTTTTTATGGTGCGGTGGCGCTCGCAACGTTCAAGGCGACGGTCGCCATCGTGCTGTTCGGCATGGTCGCGATTGGCTTCCTCTTTACTCGGCTCACCTTGCTTGAGCGCGCCGTCTCATTGGCGGCGGCGCTATGTCTGTTGGGTGATTTCCCTCTCAGCGACACGTCCGGTTTCGTGCTCACGGCTGCAATCGTACTCTGGCAATGGCGGCAGCGTTCGCGCACCGCAATGGCGCCGGCTTGAGCCTTTGCCTCGCATCGGCTGGCGTCCTCAAGACGCTGTCGATTGCGGCTTTCACGCTGGCGTGGACGCATTCGGTCGAAAAAATCGAATGGCAGGAAGACTGGCGCGTAACCCCAGCGGGGCTGGAGCTGATGCAGGCGCGCGTGAAGGGTTCGGGCGCTGGCATGGAGCCGCCACCTGAGGCGCGGCTGGTCGATGGCTGGTTTCAATGGCAGCCGAGGCGTCCGCCAATCCCAGAACTTCTGCTCGGTAATTCCGGCGCGGCCGGGGAATGGCGCCTGTGCGGTGCTGGACAATGTCGGACGCTGTCTGAGATATTTGGTCATCCGATCGGCGCCAACGCCACGATAATGCGCGCCTGCGAGCCCTGACCCGATCGCGGTTCGTCGGGACGCTAATTGGGAGAGTGCGATGGACCGGCTCAAGGGCAAAATAGCTGTCGTGGTTGGAGCCGGTTCGATCGGACCGGGATGGGGCAATGGCAAAGCCACCGCCGTCATGTTTGCCCGCGAGGGCGCAGAGGTATTTTGCGTCGATCGCAATGCTGCCGCGGCGGAAGAGACCGTCAAGATCATCGCGTCCGAAGGAGGCAAGGCGACGGCCTTCACCGCCGATGTATCTCGCGCCATCGAGGTCGAAGCGATGGTGCAGGCTTGCCTTAAGATTCACGGCCGCATCGACGTGCTCGACAACAATGTCGGCATTGCCGAGGTGGGAAGCGTCATTGAGGCATCGGAAGCGGAATGGGACCGCGTATTCGCCGTCAATCTCAAAAGCGCATTTCTCGCGATGAAGCACGTTATTCCGGTGATGCGGCGACAGGGCGGAGGTTCGATCATCAATATTTCGTCAATCGCGTCGATCCGCCACCTCGGCATCTCCTACGTGACCTATGCTACCTCCAAGGCCGCGATGAACCAGATGACGCGCACCACCGCGGTCGAATTCGCCGCCGACCATATACGGGTGAATGCCATCTTGCCGGGCCTGATGAAAACGCCGATGGTCGAGCATTCCGCTGGACTTGCGGCGAGCTATGCCAAGGGCGACATCGAAGCGATGTGGCGCGCGCGCGACGCCCAGGTACCGATGGGACATATGGGCGAAGCCTGGGACGTCGCAAACGCGGCGCTGTTTCTGGCTTCAGACGAATCCAGATACATCACTGGCATCGAGCTGGTGGTCGATGGTGGCATTACTTTGAAGGTGAGCTGAGCACGTTGAGCGGAGCCACGCCATGAACATCCAGATCAACAGCCGCTACGACGAGGTGTATGCCCGTTCAATGGCTGATCCCGAGGGCTTCTGGGCGGAGGCGGCGCGCGAAATCGACTGGATCAAGCCGGCCGAAAAGATCTTCGATCGCGACATGGGTTTGTATGGCCGCTGGTTTGCCGGCGCCATCGTCAACACCTGCTACAACGCGCTTGACCGGCATGTCGCGCGCGGACGCGCGGACCAACTGGCGCTGATACACGACTCCCCGCTGGCGGGCACGGTCATCAGGTTAACCTATTCCGAAATGCTGCGGGAAGTGCAGGCACTCGCCGCCGTCATGCAGGAGTTCGGCCTCGCCAAGGGCGACCGGGTGATCATCTACATGCCGATGGTGCCGGAAGCCATGGTCGCGATGTTGGCATGCGCGCGCATCGGTGTGGTGCATTCGGTCGTGTTCGGAGGCTTCGCCGCCAGGGAGCTCGCAACCCGGATCGAAGACGCAAAACCGAAGCTGATCTTCTCGGCAAGCTGCGGGCTCGAGCCCGGCCGCGTCGTGCAATACAAGCCGCTGCTGGACGACGCGATCAATTTGTCCAGCGTTAAACCGGAGTCGTGCATCATCCTGCAGCGGCCACAACAGGAATGCGAACTCACTTCCGGGCGCGACAGCGATTGGGCCGAATTGCGGGCAAAGGCGATGGCTGCCGGAAAATCAGCCGACTGCGTGCCGGTACTGGCGACCGATCCGCTGTATATCCTCTACACCTCGGGTACGACAGGCCAACCCAAGGGCGTCGTGCGCGACAATGGCGGACATCTGGTCGCGTTGAAATGGTCGATGTTCAATCTGTACGGCGTCAAACCCGGTGAAGTCTGGTGGTGCGGCTCCGATATCGGCTGGGTAGTCGGGCACAGCTACATCATCTATGGCCCGCTCTTCCACGGAGCCACCTCGATCATGTACGAGGGCAAACCGATCGGCACGCCGGATGCGGGCGCGTTCTGGCGCGTCGTCTCTGAACACAAGGTGGTGGCGCTGTTCACGGCGCCAACGGCGTTCCGCGCCATCCGCAAGGAAGACCCGGACGGAAAGTTCATTCGCCAATATGATCTTTCGAAATTCCGCACCTTGTTTCTCGCCGGCGAGCGCGCCGACCCTCCGACGGTGGATTGGGCGGAGCGGCAATTGCAGGTGCCGGTGATAGACCACTGGTGGCAGACCGAAACCGGCTGGTGTATCGCGGGCAATCCGGTGGGCCTCGGTCAGCTTCCGGTGAAGCACGGCTCGCCCACGGTGCCGATGCCGGGCTATCAGGTGGACGTGGTGGATGAAGCCGCGAGACCTGTGGCCGCGGGGACCATGGGTTCGATCGTGATCAAGCTGCCGCTCCCGCCTGGTTGTCTTCCGACGCTCTGGCAGCAGGACGAGCGTTGCAAGCAGGCCTACTTCACCGAGTTCCCCGGCTACTACAAAACCTCCGACGCCGGTTACAAGGACGAAGACGGCTATATCTTCGTGATGGGCCGTACCGATGACATCATCAATGTCGCCGGCCATCGGCTCTCGACCGGAGGCATGGAAGAAATACTCGCTTCGCATCCGGACGTCGCCGAATGCGCGGTGCTCGGCATCAAGGATGCTATCAAGGGCGAGGTGCCCTGCGGCTTGCTGGTGTTGAAAGCCGGCGTCAGCCGAACCCATATCGAGATAGAAAAGGAGATCGTGTCGCTGGTGCGCGAGAAGCTCGGCCCGGTAGCGGCGTTCAAGCTTGCGATTACGGTCGGTCGGTTGCCCAAGACGCGCTCGGGTAAAATCCTGCGCGGCACGATCAAGAAGATCGCCGACGGCGAGCAGTGGACGATGCCGGCCACAATCGAAGATCCCAAGGTGCTGGAGGAAATCGGTACCGCGCTCAAGGGCAGGGTATGACAATCTGCTCTGCGCATCGTTGATTTCATGCCGGTCTGCTGAGGGCGTGCTTGCCCTGAATAAGCCTGCGTGGTTTTCGATGAATGGCGGCGACATCTGGCGCTAAGGCCGTTCGCGCTTTCGTCCGGCAGTCCAAGCCGGCCACATCGGAGTACAAATGCAATTCATTTCGGCGAAACGATCGATCGCGCTGGCCTTGTTTTCGCTCTTTCTCTGCGGCTGCGCGCAACGAGGTCAAGTTCCAGTTTCGACGCTCGGTGAGGATGACGACACGTTCTGCCGTGCCAATAATGTCGCGGTCGGGTCATCGGAATATATCGCGTGCCGCAAGGATCGAGACGTGTTGCGCAACAACGCGGTCGCCCGTGCCGATCGTCGCCAGCGCGATCTCGGCGAATACATGCTGAACCATCCGGACCACCCCTAACTTCAGGAGTCCACCATGAACGAAGATGCCTTCAACGCCAGCCTGCGCAAGTTTCTCAAGAAGGTGGGCATCACCTCGCAACGCGAGATCGAGAAAGTGGTCCGGGATGCGATTTCAAGTGGCCGCCTCAAAGGCCACGAGAAATTGCCCGCCAAAATGGTTCTCACGGTCGGTGGCGTCAGCCTTTCGCACGAGGTTACCGGCGACATCGAGCTCGGCTAGAAAACCAGCCGACAACCATTGGGCGAGCAGAGCGCGGTGAAATTTGGATTCGCGCTCAGTCCTCCGGGAGCTGCGGCGAATCCTCCGGCATCAGATGTTCTTTGAGGATTAGCCCCACAATAAGGAGCGGGGACGACAGGAACGCGCCCATTGGTCCCCACAACCAGGTCCAGAACGCGATCGCGACGAAGACCGCGAGTGCGTTGAGTTCGAGCCGGCGCCCGATGATGGTTGGCGTAACAAAATGGCCCTCGAGGAACGTGACGCCGGCAAACGCCAGAGGCGCCATCAGGCCGGCGCTGAGCGTCGGCATCGCGACCACGCCGACCAGGATCAGGATCACGAACATCGCGACAGGACCGATGATCGGAACGAAATTTAGCGTCGCCGCGAGGGCGCCAAGGCCAGCGGGGCTCGGCATCCCCGTGAGCGCGCAGATCAAACCAGTCGCGACTCCGACCCCCAGATTGATCATGGTAACCGTGAGCAGATAGCCTCCGAGGTGCTCCTCGATTTCGTTGAGAATCCGCAGCGTTCGCAATCGCGAGGCGTGTTCGCTGAATGTGAGAATCAGGGCGCGGCGGAGGTCGCGCCAGCTTGCGATAAAGAGCACAAGCGTCGCCAGGAAGAGCAAAAACTCCGTAAACGTCGGTGAGAGGAATTCCAGGGTAGGCTGGACCCAGTCCAGCTTGGGCATCTGGAATGGCGCGGTGCCGAAGGTGTCGGAACCTCCCACCATGCTCTCCAACTGGTGCCACAGCGCTAGCGGCCGATCGAAAACGTGGAGCTTATCCTTTAGCCGCGATCCCAGCTCCGGCAGGCGCGTGCTCCACTGCATCAGCGGAGAAGAGATCAGGCCGACCACGAAAGCTAGGCCAGCGCACACCGCGCTGACGATCAGCACCGCCGACAACGCGCGGGGTATCCGGCGTCGCTCGAGATATCCCGCAGCCGGGGACAGCATGGTGCCGACGACGAACGCCGTCACCACGGGCAGGAAGAAAGCCTTGGCGACATAGAGAACGGCGACAACGCTGATGACGAGAAGTGCGACGAGCGCAAAGGCGACTACTTCCGCGCGCCTGATGACGGGCGGCAGCTCGCCTTTGCTTTCTGGGAGCGGCGTACCGACGTTTTCTTTTTCTTTGGGAGGCGCGCGTTCGTCGGGAAGGACACGCAACTGGCTTTCCTCCCTTCGGGCTGGCAGACGCTCGGGCCCGGACGTCGTGCGACGACGGGTTCGGCGGCTATAACGGGCAGCGTAAGACAAAGTTCCAGTGGGCCTGTCGTAACCCCGGTGTCGTGACTCTCCTTCAGGTGCACAGCCCGACTGACTCGCGACTCCGTCTCCTTCTCAATACGGAACCGCGAAGCCCCGGTCGCGTTTGTTGTCGCGGAAGCATCGTTCGATGCGCATCGCATTGGGGCAGATCATGACACATACATCCGAATGCCGTTGCGGGCCGTCACAACGCGTGATCAACGCGCTGGTTTTCGCCGCCGCATTGCTAATCGCGCTGGCCCCCTTCTCCACAATCGCAAGCGCGCAGGCTCTCGGCTACGCTTCAGCGCAAAGCGGCTGGTCGACAGACAACACCATGCTCGCCACGCGTGAACCGGCGCTCACACGGGAAGATGATCAATCAGGCGGCGCAATGCCGGACCGGCTGCGTCGGAGTGTCGTTTCGCTTGACACTCGCGAAGCGCCCGGCACCGTCATCATCGATACTGGCAATACTGCGCTCTACTACGTGCTCGGCCAGGGCCACGCGATTCGCTATGGCGTCGGTGTCGGTCGGGAAGGTTTCACGTGGTCTGGCGTGCAAACCATCAGCCGCAAAGCAGAGTGGCCGGACTGGCATCCGCCGGCACAGATGATCGCGCGCCAGCCCTATCTGCCGCGGTTCATGGCCGGCGGCCCAGGCAACCCGCTTGGCGCTCGCGCGATGTATCTCGGTTCCAGCGAGTACCGCATTCACGGCACCAACGATCCTTCGACCATCGGGAAGTTTGTCTCGTCAGGTTGCATCCGCCTGACCAATGAAGATGTTGCGGATCTGTTCAGCCGGGTCGAGATCGGGACCAAGGTGGTGGTGCTGGCGAAAAATTCGCCGCACCTTCAGGCCCGAGCGATTGAACCGGTCCGAACGGAAGCGAGGACAGCGAGCATCATTCCTGCTGCGGGAGCGCGGTCGCGCCCTGCGGTAGCGACCGTCTTCACCGGCCGCCAGGCGATGAACCTGTACTGAGGTGCCAGTTCGGCCGCGGAGGATCGACATGGTTCGGAGACTGATCAGTCCAGCCGCGTTGGGGGCGGTCGTGGCGTTGGCCGGGTCGGCTTGGGTCGGATCCGTGCAAGCCGAGGACGACTTTCTCTCCGCGCTGTTCGGCGCATTCAGAGGCGGCCCACCGCGTGCGATGGCAATTCCGCTCCCATTCGCGAGTGAAGGCATGCCCATGCCTCCTCGGGACCGGGGGCGTTCGCGCATCGTCACTTACGGCGGCCAGGCATTCTGCGTGCGGACCTGTGACGGCCGCTATTTCCCAGTAAATGGGTCCGACAACCAGAGCCGAGCGGCGTCCTGCAGCAGCTTCTGCCCAGCAAGCGATACCAAGCTGGTTTACGGCAGCGACATCGATGATGCCGCAACCGAAAACGGCAAGCCCTATTCAGAGCTGCCGAATGCGTTTCGCTATCGAGATGAGATCGTGCCCGGATGCACTTGCAACGGGAAGGATCAGTTCGGGCTGGCGCCGGTCAGGATCGAGGACGATCCCACGGTTCGCAAAGGCGACCTTGTCGCCGGGCCGCAAGGCTTAATGGTCGCCGGCCGGAGCGCCGATAAGCGCGGCGCATCCCTGAATTTTTCGCCGGCCTCTAAGTCCCTACTTTCCCGCTATCGCCACGTGCCCGTGGTCGCGCGGGAATAGGATGCCTCCTCCGCTCCGAGCGTCCTTTTTCGGGCTGAAAAACTTGGGTTCCATAATTGGAACCCAAAGTTCCTTCCCGCGTTAAACTGGATCGTTCTCACGGCTCCAGGGGAATTCATGCTGATCGGCGTACTCGTAACGTTTCTGGTTGTCATTCTCGTACTGTATCTGATCAATCTGTTGCCGCTCGATGGGCGCGCGAAACAGATCGCGCGGGTGGTGGTCATCATTCTCGGCGTGATCTCGCTTCTGAAATACATCGCGGTATTCTGATTGATGAGCCCGGGCGCATGCTCGGGCACCGCGACGACTATCCTGCCATCTTGGCTTCGCGGCGTCGGGCGGTGAGGATGAATTCGGTGTAGCCGTTCGGCTGCTCGCGCCCCTTGAAGATCAAATCGCAAGCCGCCTTGAACGCGACGCCGTCGAAGCTGGGCGCCATCGGTCGATAGAGCGGATCGCCCTCGTTCTGTTCATCCACCACGACAGCCATCCGCTTCAGCGACTCCATCACCTGCTCCTTGGTGATGACGCCCTGATGCAGCCAGTTGGCCAAATGCTGGCTCGAAATCCTCAAGGTGGCGCGGTCCTCCATCAAGCCGACATCATGGATGTCAGGCACCTTGGAGCAACCCACGCCTTGGTCTATCCAGCGCACCACGTAGCCGAGGATGCCTTGGCAGTTATTGTCGATCTCCTGCTTCACGTCGTCGGGCGCCCAGTTCGATTGCGACACTGGGATCGTGAGGATGTCGGACAATTTGGCGCGCGGTCCGCCTTTCGCGAGCTGCTGCTGACGCTCCAGAACGTTGACCTGATGATAGTGCAGCGCGTGTAGCGTGGCGGCTGTCGGTGACGGCACCCACGCTGTGGTGGCGCCGGCCTGCGGATGTCCGATTTTCTGCGCCAGCATGTCCGCCATCTTGTCGGGCGCGGCCCACATCCCCTTGCCGATCTGGGCATGGCCCGGCAGTCCATCGATCAGGCCGATATCGACGTTCCAGTCCTCATAGGCCTTGATCCAGGGCTGCGATTTCATGTCGTTCTTGCGGATCATCGGTCCGGCTTCCATCGAGGTGTGGATCTCGTCGCCGGTGCGATCGAGAAAGCCGGTATTGATGAACACGATTCGCTTCAGCGCCTGCTGGATGCAGGCCTTGAGGTTAACGGTGGTACGGCGCTCCTCGTCCATGATGCCGATCTTCATAGTGTTCTCGGGCAGGGACAGCACTTTCTCGACGCGGCCGAACAGCTCGCATGTCAGCGCCACCTCATCGGGGCCGTGCATTTTTGGTTTCACGATGTAAACCGAACCGGTGCGGCTATTGCGCGTACTCGAGTTGCCCTTCAGATCGTGGATCGAGAGCAGGCCCGCGACGGCGGCGTCCAGAATGCCTTCCGGAATTTCGTCTCCGTTGGCATCCAGCACGGCATCGGTGAACATGTGATGGCCGACATTTCGCATCAACAGCAGGCTGCGGCCATGCAGCCTGAGCTCCTTGCCCTCCGGCGTCTTGTAGATCCGGTCGGGATTGAGCGCGCGCTTGAGCATTGCGCCGCCCTTCTCGAAATCGGCCGATAGCGTACCGTTCATCAGCCCGAGCGTATTGCGGTAGATCAGAACCTTATCGTCGGCATCGACCGCGGCGACGCTGTCTTCCATGTCGAGAATGGTGCTGACCGCCGACTCCAGGATCACATCGGCGACGCCGGCGGGGTCATCCTTGCCGATCATGTGGGCGCGATCGATCTTCAATTCGATGTGCATGCCGTTATTGACCAGCAGGATCGCGCTCGGTGCCGAGGCTTCGCCTTGATAGCCCGCAAATTGTCCGCTCGATTTTAAGCTCGCGGCGTTGCCGTTCTTCAGCTTGACCGCGAGCTGACCGTTGATGACGCTGTATGAGGTCACATCGGAATGGCTTCCCGCAGCGAGCGGTATGGCGGAGTCCAGGAAAGCCTTGGCCCGGGCGATCACTTTGTCGCCACGCGCCTTGTTGTAGCCTTTGCCGCTTTCGCCCGGTTCGTGTGGAATTGCATCCGTGCCGTAAAGGGCGTCGTAAAGGCTGCCCCAGCGCGCGTTGGCGGCGTTAAGGGCGTAGCGCGCGTTGGTGAGCGGCACGACTAATTGCGGTCCGCAGATTTTGCCGATCTCTTCGTCGACATTGGCGGTCTCGACTTTCTGCGTCGCCGGTTCCGGCAGCAGATAGCCGATTTGCTTGAGGAATGCCGTGTAGGCATTCATGTCGAATGTCTTGCCCTTGTTCGCACGATGCCAGTCGTCGATTTTCGCCTGCAACTTGTCGCGAAACGACAGCAGTTCACGATTTCTCGGACCGAGATCGCGCAGGATTGCAGCAAGCCCGGACCAGAAAGCGTCGGCGGATATTCCAGTTTTGGGAGTGGCTTCCTTGGCGACGAAATCAAACAAAACCGGGGCGATTTTCAATCCGTGGGCGTCGATACGATTCATGATCTGAATTTTTCTCGGGAGAAGCCGGCAGCGATGCGCGGCCTTCAGGTTCAAACGATAGTTGACCCTGGGCGGGTTCGAAGCCCTTTTAGCCTTAAAGCCGGGCAGATGAGAAGACCTGATAGGGCCGGAAAAGACAGCAGGGAACGCAGCCAAATGTGCCGCTCAGAGAGTGGCCGCGCGAGCGCTGGCCTAGTCAGAACAGAATGTCTGAGGCGGCGAGCATGCGCTCGATCTCGTCAGTCGCCTCCGTGACCGAACGCAACGAGGTGTCGATCGTCAATTCGCTATCGGTGGGCGGCTCGTAATCGCCGCTGATGCCGGTAAATGCCGGCAGC
>JAICIT010000012.1 GCA_025960445.1 Bradyrhizobium sp.
ACGGTTTCGGTATTGTTGATGCTGTTCATGAACTCGGCGATGCCGAACATGCCGAGCGCCAGCGCGATGATCTCGACCCCGTCGAAAAGTTCGGTGAGGCCGAAAGTGAACCGCGGTTGCCCGGTCTCGATGTCCGAACCGACGATGCCGACCAGCAGCCCGAGCACCGTCATCGCAATGCCCTTGAGCGGCGATCCCTTTGCCAGCGTCGAGCCCGCAAGCAGGCCCACCAGCATCAGCGAGCATACTTCGGCCGGTCCGAATTCAAGCGCCACCTTGACGAGGAATGGCGCGAGGAAAATCATTTCGGTGATGCCGAAGGAAGCGCCGATAAAAGCGGCGACGATGGTGATGCCGAGCGCCGTGCCGCCCTTGCCCTGCTTGGTGAGCGGAAATCCATCGAGGCAAGTCACCGCGTGCGGCGGATGACACGGCAAGTTCAAAAGAATCGAGCAGATCGCGCCACCATATTGGGCACCGTAATAGACGCCGGATAGCATCAGGATCGCGGGCACCGGCTGCATGCCGAAGGTCAGCGGCAGCAGAATCGATATCGTCGCCACCGGCCCCATTCCCGGCAGCACGCCGACGAGATTGCCGACCAGTACGCCGAGAAAGCAATACATCAGATTGTGCGGCTCGAGCGCGACGCCGAAGCCGTACCAGAGATCAGTGATCGCGGTCGAAATCACAGGTAGAATCCGCGCAACAGCGGGAACGGGATGCTCAGCATGTAATGAAACAGCAGCACCCCAAATACGGTCACGCCGGCGGCGAGAATGGCGGAGGATTTATAGGTGGCGCTCTTGTCACCGAGTGCGCAAACAAAGACGCATGCGAATACGGCGGGAATCATCCCGCCGTATTCTCCGAGGATGATAAACAGGATCGGACCCCCGATGATGCAGAGCCAGCCGAACCATTGCGGGTTGTCGGGCAAGAACTTGCTGTCGTCGCGCTCGGAAGAGGCCAGCGCGGTGCCAGCGATCAGGAGGCCAATGAACGCCAGTACCATACCGAGTACCACGGGCATGAATCCCGGGCCCATTCGGGCGAGGCTGCCGAATTTGTAGCCGGTTCCGGTGACAGCGGCTCCCAGCCCGAGCAAAAGCATCAGCCCGCCGGCGTAGTAGTCGCGCTTCATTGCGAATTTTGGCCGCAACGGGAATCCTCCCTGGCGTGTTTTGCGGCGGACCCTACCTGTCGAGAAGACGGCTGTCGATACTGCCTTGCGTGATCGCGTCAGACGTCAGTGAAGACAATCGAAGCCGCGCGAAGCTCGCTTCTTTTTATCCCTCGCACTTGCGGGGAGGGTGGCTGGCCCAAGGCCAGTCGGGTGGGATCTTGCCTTGCGCACCGAAGCAACCCCACCCGTCGCATCGTTCGCGCCGCTCACGATGCGCCACCCAAGAGCGAGCTTCGCTCGTCTCGACCCCACAAGTGGGAGGGATGAAGGCCGGCGATGGGTTGCACTTTACGCGATAAGGGCGCGCGCAATTCTCACACCCAGATTAGCGATCGAGATGTAGCCCGGATGAGCACGAGCGATATCCGGGAAACTAAAGAGACACCCGCATGTCGCTTTGCTCATGCGGGCTACGAAGACCAATTCGAATCTATTCATCGTGAGCCAGGTTCTTGCGCAAAACATCAGCGAGTCTATCGGGACTGGTTTGCGGCGGCATGAAGCCTAGATACTCGCCGCTGCGTCCCATCAGGTAAATCACGCCAGTATGGTCGATCGAGTAGCCGCCACGTTCGTCCGGCACTTTCACGTAGAATGTTTTGTAGGCGTCGGCGACTCTCTGAATTTCCTCCGGCGAGCCGGTAAGGCCGATCAGGTTGCGGTGAAACGCGGCGACGTAGTCAGCCAGCACGCTGGTGTCCCGCTCGGGGTCAATGCTGATGAAAATGGGCTGCACCCCGTCGGCAGCCGAACCGAGACGCTCCAGCGCTTGCGTGATAGCCATTAGATCGGTCGGGCACACATCCGGACACCAGGTATATCCGAAATACACGATCATCAGTCTGCCGCGGAATTCGGTATCGCTGCGCCGCCTCCCGTTCTGATCAGTAAGCGTGAACGGCCCGCCGATTGAGCCGCGGCCGTACATCAAATCATCCATCATCTGCGCGGCCGATTGCCGTTCTGCCGCAGCGATCGGCGCGCCGCCGGACAGGGACGCGATCACGAGCAGCGCGCACGTCCTTGCGGAAATCGCTGCAGCCCGATCAAACACCGAAGCTGATGCGCGTGCCGGTCGTAGTGGTCAGAACCTTGCCCGGCATTTGCCGTTGCGCCTCCTGGGTGAAATTGAGACCGCTGCAATGCATCGGAATCACCACGTCCGGATTCAATTTTGCGATCTCGCCGACCACCTGGGTGAGATAATCCGCCGGCGCGGGCCCAAGATGGAAGCCGCCCATGATCGCATGGATCTTTTGAACGCCGGATACGTCCATCGCCTGGCGGACCGAGTTCACGATGCCGACGTGACCGCACGAGCTGATGACAATGAGACCCTTGTCCTTCAAATTGAAACACGTGGCGTGCTCATGGATGTGCTCGTCCGGCACGATCTTGCCTTCCATCTCCGCAGGCAGGTAATGGCTGGCATTGCATCCGGCGCCGTCCTTGAGCTTGAACTCCACCAGTGTGTTTGGAAGCACCTTTTCAATGCTGCTGCGCTTGATCTTGCCGGTCGTGAACGCTTGGCCGCCGATGACGACCGGGGACTCGCATAACACGACCTTGACGTTCTGCTTTGCAAGATCGCGGCGATCGAGCATTCCGAAATCGCTCAATTCGGTCTGCCCGGCGCGGACGTAACGCTGACAGAAATTGTCCTCGCCCCCGGCATACATCGTCATGTCTGCAGGCAGGTCCTTGCGATGCCTCTCCAGGAATCCGAGCAATCCGCCCCAATGGTCGAAATGACCGTGACTCATGATGAGCGTGTCGATCTTTGACGGATCGACTTTCAATTGATCCATATTTCCGTTGATGGTCTCCGGCGTCCATCCAAAGTCCAGCAGAAACGTGCGCTTCTCATTGCCGCGTTGCGGCTCCAGCAGCAACGATAGCCCCCATTCACTGTGAAGCGGACGAGTTGCATTCGACGGACGGCCAGGTTCGGTCTTTACGCCATTCACTTCCTGCGGCTTGAAGAAGATATCGCTCGCACTGTCGACCAGTACGCGAACGCTGAGCTTGTCGATGGTCGGCACCTCGATCGGCGCCGCCCTGGCCAACTCAACGCAGGAAAATCCTCCAGCTGCAGCAGCCATCGCAAAACTCGCGGACATTTTCAAAGCATCGCGTCGATTCATGTCGGGCATGATGTTTCTCCGCTGGTTGGAGACAAAGAGCTCGGTGAATTTGCAATCGAGGAACAACTTTCAATCCTGGAACTACAATGCCGATTATCGGTCCTGTCAATCGAAATGGACTGTTGCTGGTGGGCTGACCGCATCTCGCTTTCTTATGCGGGCCGACGAAAGCCAAATTCGACAGCGGCATCCGCGATCGAAAAGAAGCCCGATGAGCGCGATTGCGCATAGACGGAGACAGCCCCCACCCGGCACATCGTTCGCTTAGCTCACGATGTGCCCTCCCTCCCCACAAGTGGGAGGGATGAAGACCGGCGATGAGGCTGCACTGTACACAATGACGTCGCGGATATTTACAGCACGCTTGCGCATTCCCGCGCGACCCATCGTTGCCGCACCCGGCAATTTGTCCTAACCTCGGGCCACAATAATAAAAGGAGGATTGCCGATGGACATCGTTCCGTCCGGGCCGGGCTTTGGTGCCGAGTTGCGCGGTGTGACGCTTGCCGATGTCGCCGCGAATGATGACGTTTATTCCGCCGTGCGCGCCGCATTCGAGGAATATTCCGTTCTGGTTTTCCGGGACCAGGAGGTGACCGACGAAGTTCAGCTTGCATTTTCACGACGCTTCGGCCCGCCGGAAGTGACGAAGGTCGGCTCGCAGGGCACCGGCTCGCACTTTGTAATCCTCAGCACCATCGGCCCCGACGGCAAGGTCGTCCCGCCGGATCACCGGCTGTCGCTTCGCAGCAAGGCCAACCAGCTTTGGCACACCGACTCGTCGTTCAAAAGCGTGCCGGCGCTGACATCTATCCTGTCCGCGCGCATTATCCCCGCTCGCGGCGGGGAAACCGAATACGTCTCTACCCGGCTCGCCTTTGAGCGTCTCGATCCCGCCCTGCGCAGTAAAATCGAGCGCTCCTTTGCCTGGCACGATTACGCGCATTCGCGCAGCCAGATCGCACCGGACCTTGCCAGCCCCGAGGAACGGGCGGCGTTGCCGCCGCAATGCTGGCGCATGGTATGGAAAAATCCTGTCAACGGCCGCGGCGCGATCTATCTCGCGTCCCATGCGTATGCGGTCGAAGGCATGCAAGCGGCTGACGGAAAGAAGCTGATCGACGAGTTGATGGATTTCGCAACCGCTCCTGGCACCAGCTATCTGCACCAATGGCGCCGCGGGGATGTGGTGATGTGGGACAACCGCGCCACCATGCATCGCGGACGGCCATGGCCGGCGCACGAGCCGCGGCTGATGGTGCGCACCACGATCTCCGCCACCGCCGCCGACGGGCTCGCCACCATGCGTCCACCATCATCGCAGGCAGCCGAATAGCGGCGGCCCTGCTCCTTTCAAATAACTCGCGACCGCTTCCATGAAGCACGCCGAGGACGACGACGCTGGCGCGTTTGCCGGCGAGCAGCCTCGATAAGGAAATGAAATGACGGAAGGCGCCAAAATACGAAGCCTTGAACTGCTCGCCTGCGATGCCGGTTGGCGAAATTATCACTTCGTCAAGATCAGCACCGAAGACGGGATCGTCGGATGGAGCGAGTTTGATGAGGGCTTCGGCTCGCCCGGCGTCGGCGCGGTGATACAGCACCTGTCATCTCGGGTGGTCGGTCAAAATGCATTCGCGCATGAGCGGATCTATGCGGAGCTTTTTTCGGCGACCCGCCCGTCGGCCGGCGGGGTGACGGCGCAGGCGCTCGGCGCAATCGAAAACGCTCTGCTCGATGTCAAGGCAAAGTCGCTGGGAGTGCCCTGCTACGAATTGCTCGGCGGCAAAATCCGCGACCGGATTCGTGTTTACTGGTCGCATTGCGCGACCTGGCGTATCAATCATCCCGATTGGTATAAGCCGGCCATTACCGATCTCGACGGCGTCAAGGCGATCGGCCGCGAGGTGCGCGAAAAGAAATTCACCGCGCTGAAGACGAATATCTTCAGCTACCAGCAAGGCAAGCCAAGGGGCTGGCGTCCCGGCTTCGGTGCGCCGTTTGAGCCGGAGATAAATGTGGATCGCAAGGTGCTGCGCGACTTGCGCATGCATCTGGAGGCGATCCGCGAAGGCGCCGGACCCGAAATCGATATCCTGCTCGACCTCAACTTCAATGCGAAGACGGAAGGTTACCTGAAGATCCTGCGCGCCATTGCCGATCTCGACATGTTCTGGATCGAGATTGACAGCTTCAATCCGGAAGCACTCGGTTACATCCGACGTCAGAGTCCCCACCCTGTTTCGTCGTGCGAGACCCTGTTAGGCCTGCGCGAATTCCTGCCTTATTTCCGCGAGCAGGCAATGGATGTTGCCATCATCGACACGCCCTGGAACGGCGTGTGGCAATCGATGAAAATCGCGGCGAGTGCCGAAGCCCACGAGGTCAACGTCGCACCGCATAATTTCTATGGTCACCTCTGCACCATGATGAACGCTCACTTCTCTGCGGCCGTGCCGAACTTGCGCATCATGGAGACGGACATCGACCGGCTTGCCTGGGATGACGAAGTGTTCACCCATGCGCCTCAATTCGAGGACGGTTATCTCCTCATGCCGGACCGGCCGGGCTGGGGCACGGAGCCCATCGAAGAGGCGGTGCGCGCTCGTCCGCCGAAGCGCGCTGGAGGCTTGCTGAACTATGGCCGGACACCATAGCTGCCGGAAGGTATTGAAGGCCAGTTCAGTAAACCGGCTCTACCGTTCCGATGAACCCTGGCGCTCCGGCGCGCGGGGCATGGCGCACACCAGCTTGAGCAGATTCGGCGAGTTGAGGACGGCGAATGTCTCGCGCGGCGTCAGATAGCTGACCGCCTCCTCGAAAGTTTGCGCGTCTTCGATTTTCGCCCGCGCGATCGCCAGATGCGGATCGATCTGTCCGCGGTTGCGACGTTGGTCCACCGGCAAATTCGCCAAATGCTTGTCGAGCAATTGGCGATCGTCTCTCAGGGTCTGCAGCGGTGCCACCGCCATTTCCTCATCGGCAGCGCGCGCCAGTTCATTGGCGCGCACCAGCACCTGCGGCGGGGCGCTCTCCTCAGGGGTGCGGAACAATCTTGAGTTCGGGCGGGATAACCTTGATGATAGCATCGCGATCGGAATCGAAAGCAGCAGGCCGATAATGACCGGCGTCATCCAAAGCAATAACGGCAGCGACACAGCGTAGGCGCTTGCCGCCATGATAATTCCAAACACGGTCGGCAGCGCGTATTTCCGAATCAATTCTCTGCTCGGAAGTTGCCCGTCGTCACGGCGTTGAACCTGCCAGCCGGCATCCCGTCCCAGCAGGATTTCGCCCACTGCCGTGGATTGAAATATCATCATCACCGGCGCGATCAGGCCGGACAGCAGCGTCTCGATCACGAGGCCCACGAACACCAGCAGCGCTCCGCCGAATCTTTTCCGGGTTGGCGTTTGCGCCGCAACCACGATGCAGGCGAAGAGTTTCGGCACCACCAGCAATCCCATGGTGCCGACAAAAACCCAGGCCGCCAGAATGGGGTCCTGAGCCGGCCATTTTGGAAACAGCGAAAATCCTTTCGGAAAATATTCCGGCCGCACGAATTGCGCCTGCAGCGAGATCAAGATCCCCAGCACCAGAAATAAAAGCCACAGCGGCGCGGTGAGATATGTACCGATGCCTGTCAACAGATGAAGGCGCGACACCCAATTCAGGCCTCGCGCGGGCAGCACCGCAAGATGTTGAAGGTTGCCCTGGCACCAGCGTCGATCCCGGGCAGCAAAATCCAGAAGCGACGGCGGACACTCCTCGAAGCTGCCGCCGAGACGCGGCGCCATTCTGATCGCCCAGCCTCCGCGGCGCATCAATGCCGCTTCGACGAAGTCATGGCTCAGAATATGCCCGCCGAACGGTTTGCGGCCGCGCAGGTCGGGCAATCCCGCATCTTGCGCAAACGCGCGAACGCGGATGATGGCGTTGTGCCCCCAATAGTTTCCTTCCGAGCCATGCCACCACGCGATTCCCGCGGCAATCAGCGGTCCGTACAACCGGCCTGAAAACTGCTGCAACCTGGCGAAGATGGTTCGTGCGTTGACCACGATGGGCAGCGTCTGGATCAGCGCCACGCCCGGATGCTTCTCCATAGCGCCAACCAGCCGGACCAGCGTCTCCCCGGTCATCAGGCTATCGGCATCCAATACGATCATGTGGTCGTAGCCGGCGCCGAACCGTTTGACCCAGTCTTCGATGTTGCCGGATTTTCGCGCGACGTTTTGCGGCCGGTGACGATAGAAAATATCGTCGGCCCCAAGCTCGCGGCGAAGTCGCAGGAAGCATTTCTCTTCCGCGACCCAGATCGCCGGATTGGTGCTGTCGCTAAGCACGTACCAGTCAAACCGGGAGCCGTGTCCGGATTGGCCAACGGATTCGTGCATCGCCCGCAGGCGGGCCATGATGCGGCACGGATCTTCGTTGTAGGTCGGCAACAACATGGCGTTGCGGCCGGTTATTTCCGGCAACGGCGCATCCGAATCGATACCGAGTGAATCCCGGGCTCGAAACAGCAGCACCGCAAATCCGGCCAGCGCGGACATGAACGAGAACGCCACCCACGCGAACAGCGGTACGAACAGAACCAGCACCATCCATTCGAGAAACGTAACGCCGCCAACCTGGAGCACTTCGTACATTTCGTAGCAGCCACCCGCGGTCAGCGCTCCCGTGCCGGCAAAGATGCAGGCGCGTCGAAACGGCATCGAAGCCAACGCGCCACTGGTCTCGCGCTTGCTCGGCTCGAAGCTCCGCAATTGCTGCGTCGACATCGGCAGCGGCACTTCCGGCGGAAGGAATTGCTCGCGCGCGCGGCCCTGCGACTCCGACTGTTGCGTCAGGGTGTCCATCGATAAACCCACACCTCCGATATGGCGTCGTTGCCTTGCATCAGCGATGCGCGTAGTTCGATCGGCGCCTTTTCCTTGACAGACACCTCGAAGTTCAGCCGCCAGCCGCCGATCGCCGGATTTGGTTGGGTGACGATATTCTTGATTTCGATTTTCTCGCCGCTGACGTTGCCTCGTACGCTGTTGGGATCGACGGACCTGAAACGATCGCCGATCAGGTCGAGCACGAAAATCCTGTTGTCGCCACCTTTTGCGCCGATGGCCGTTCTTGAAAACCGGGCCAGCGCGGAAGATTTGGGCGCATCCGGACCCCAATGCAGTCGGTAGGTAAAAGTGTGCTCACCCTTTGCCTGCAATGGATCCTTTGGCCGCCAGAACGCGGCAATATTGTCGTGGATTTCTTCCTTGGTCGGAATTTCAACCAGCTGGACCGAGCCCTCCCCCCAGTCTCCGATCGGCTCGGCCCACAGGCTCGGCCGCTTCTCAAAACTCGATTCAAGGTCTTCATACTCGATGAATCTTTTTTCCCTCTGCATCAGGCCGAAGCCACGCGGATTGAGATCGGCGAAGGTGCTGATCTGCAGGTCACGCGGGTTGTTCAGCGGCCGCCATAATTCCTCGCCGCGACCGTTGTACATCGCGATCCCGTCTGAATCGTGCACCGAGGGACGGAAGTCATCGACCCCAACGCGGTCGTTCGGTCCGAAGAAGAACATGCTGGTCATTGGCGCGAGCCCGGCGTGATCGAGAGCGACGCGCGGGTAGATCGCCATTTCGACATCAAACACCGTGGTCTCGCCCGGCCGTATCGTGAAACGATACGCGGCCGTGGTGCTCTCGCTGTCGAGCAAGGCATGCACTACGATCGAATTGGCATTCGCGGCCGGCTTCTCGATCCAGAAGGTCTTGAAGAGCGGAAATTCTTCCCCTTTGACTTCGCCGGTATTGATCGCAAGTCCCCGCGCTGACAATCCGTAGATCTCTCCCTTGGCGACGGCGCGGAAATAGCTCGCGCCAAGGAACACGCAAACTTCATCGTAATAGTCCGGCCGGTTGATCGGGGCGTGAATTCGAAACCCGGCGAAGCCCAAATCGGTGTTCGGAGGCGGCGGCGTGTTGCTGCCAAAGGTGAAGTCCTCGGGCCGATATGGTATCCTTGTCGCCTGGCCGTTCGCCACCTCGTAGATATCGACGCGCGGCGCGTAAAAGAAACCGCGGTGGAAGAACTGCACCTGAAACGGCAGCTTCTCGTCGCGCCAAAGCGCGTGTTCGGGCAGGAAACGTATCTGCCGATAATGGTCGTAATCGAGGTTTTTGAAATTGTCGGGCAACTTGGTGTCCGGCGCCTTGTATGGCTTGCTGGCCGCATCGCGGGCGAGCTGCCGAACAAACGATCGGTCGAACGGAGCCGCTTCCGCTCGCGCGGCCGAAATCACCCCCGCCTCGCCGGATGACACCAGTGGCAAGGACGCTGCAGCCTGCAAAAAATGCCGACGGTTCAAGGTGCCTCCAGCGTGCAAAGGAATGATGGTTGGCAACTCGCATGGGGTTCGCAGGTTCCTGTCTGCGGAACAGGCGTGGCGGGCAAGCAGCCGAGCAAGATTTCGCTTCTGTTGAGACGCCATCCCGGGCCGAAGCGCGAGCGGCCCCAACGGAATTTGCGATTTCTTCATGAACTTGTCGGAAAATAACGCGCCAACTGGGTCAAGGCTCAAGCCCGGGTTTGGGCCATCAGCGATGGCGCCCGGCAGTTGCTGCAATCGTTGCGGCTAATTGACCCGGCTGCAGGTCCCGCCTGAAGCTAGTCCGTCCTGAAGGGGTGTCGAGTGTATATTGTAGCCGCGGTGCTGGTCGTCTTGTCCGCCGTCTTTTACGCGGCCGGCCAGCATGAGCTCGGCAGCTACAGCGCCGCCGTCTGTCGATACGGCGGCACCTTTTGCGACAATCCCTTCTACGTTCTGGTGGGCGCGGGGCTTGCCGCTGTGTGGGCCACCTTCGTCAGCATACGCTGAGGTCTGCCGGATATTTCACGTCTTTGATAAGTGCACGCAGCGGCGCAACTGACTACTGCGTAACCGGAGCCGGCGGCTCCGCCGGCTTTGGTCCGGGCACAACCGGTTCGATAACGCCCTTTGGCTCGGTTGGCGTCACCGTGGCGCCGACGGCGCGGGCGGCCTCCCCTGTCGTTTTGTAATTGGCGACATCAGCGCTCTGAACCTGAGGGTGGGTCCACGGGCCATGGTCGACAACCACGATTCCGAGCACCCCAACGACCGCGACCGTTATCGCGATCGCCAAAGGACGAGCCATCATTGCCTTCAAAGACTGGGCCGAACCATGCTGCTGCATCGCGACCTCCGGGTATTCTCCTGTCAGGAGACAAATCTTCTGTCGCGCCCAGGTTCCTCCAGTCAGGTCGTTCCATCACTGAGGCTTGAATGATCGCAAACGGAACTGAGGCTGTCCTACACTCTTCGCATGCGCGTGCAGGAACGATTTGCCGTGCGGCCTGTTGCCCGTTCTCCAGCACGGGAGAAACAACAAATGGCTATGCAAGCACGAGAAACCGAAGCAAGAGAGACGAGTTCACTGATCGGCAGCGACAAGGTGGAAGGCACTGCCGTATATGGCGCCAATGACGCCAAGATCGGATCGATCGAGCGAGTGATGATCGATAAGATCAGCGGCAGGGTATCCTATGCCGTGTTGAGTTTCGGCGGATTCCTTGGGATCGGCAACGATCATTATCCGCTGCCTTGGCAATCGCTGAAATACGATACCAATCTCGGCGGCTACCGCACGGGAATCACCGAGACGCAGCTCAAGGGCGCGCCGAAATACAGCAACGACAATGCCTGGAATTGGAATGATCCAGCGCGAACCCGCGCGGTGAATGACTATTACGGCGTTCCGATGCCGTAATAGTCGTTCGCATCAGCATCCGAGCTTTCGGATGCACTTCAAAGGCCCGCCGCATGGCGGGCCTTTTTTTACAGCTATTCTGAATTGCAATTTTTACTCACCCGGCTCGATGGCATTGCTTGGCGTCGGCCGATCGGTGATCTGCTGGCCGAACAGACTGCCGACCAGTTCGACCGCGGTACGCGCAGTGCGGCCCCGCTCATCCAGAAACGGGTTCAGTTCGACAATGTCGGCCGATCGCACCAGGCGGGAATCGTGCAGCATCTCCATCACCAGATGCGCCTCGCGATAGGTTGCCCCGCCCGGAACCGTGGTGCCAACGCCGGGCGCGACTTGCGGATCGAGAAAATCGAGATCGAAACTGACATGCAGCACGCCATTTCGCGCTTTCACCTTGTCGATCACGCGGCGGATCAGGACGCCGACGCCGAACTCGTCGATCTCGCGCATATCGGCGAGGCTGATACGGCGCGCCCGCAGCAAACCCTTTTCCGGTTGGTCCATCGACCGCACGCCGAACAATTCGAGCCGATCGGAATCAATCGGCGCGCGCGGCTCTCCTCCCAATAGACCCTCGAGGCCCGGCTCGCCGCAAAGGAAGGCGGCCGACATGCCATGCATGTTGCCCGTGAGCGTGGTCGCGGGCGTATTGTAGTCCGCGTGGGCATCGAACCAGATCACGAAAAGCTCGCGGCCAGCTTCGCGCCAATGGCGCGCGAGACCGTTCACCGAACCCATCGAGAGGGTGTGATCACCGCCCAGAAATATCGGGATCGCACCGGATCGCGCCAGTTCGTAGGCTTGCTTGGTCAAGGCGCGAGTCCAGCGCTGGATCTCGCGATAGTGCCGCGCGTTTTCGGGCGGCGCATCGGCAAGATCGCGCATATTTCTGATTGAGAGATCGCCGTGGTCCGTTACATCGAAGCCGAGACTGCCGAGCAGATTCAAAAGGCCGGCGGTTCGCAGCGCCGCGGGTCCCATAATGGTTCCGCGCTGCGATGCGCCAATTTCCACGGGAACGCCGAGCACCGCGATCCGTCGCAGGTCTGCCTGGAAACTTTCATTCACGGGCGAAACTCCGGGAACTAACCGAGTGTGCCGAGGAACCGTTTGACGGAACCGAATTCAGCGGGGCGCGTTTGATTGGCGGGCCGTCACCCGCCGTTCAATACGGCGCCTGTCGCGGATAGCCAAAGGTTTTTCAAAACCCGCTGTTCAAAACAAGCGCTCGCGCGGATAGCCAAAGGTGACGGTCTCATTACTCCGCCCGCGCGGTATAACCCGAGCGCTCCAATCGAAATCATCAAAGTGCACCGCGCATCCACTTGCGCGCATACGAGCATCTCGCCGCGCTCTTGCGACATATCGATGATGTCGATGATGCTCGGAACGATCTTTTGCAGGCCGAATTGTTGCAGCGACTTTTTTCCAGGAGAACCGTCATGAAGCCCGTCATTCTTGCTGTTGCCCTCCTCGGCATTGTATTCGCTCCCGCCGCCGCCGAAGCAAAGGGATGTATTAAAGGCGCTATCGTCGGAGGCGTCGCGGGCCATGTGGCCGGGCACGGCAAGCTAGGCGCTGCGGCCGGCTGCATTATCGGCCATCACGAAGCCAACAAGCGAGACGTGCAGAGGAACGATCACAGGACGGCTCCCCCGTCGCGGGACAATCGTATCTAATCGCCTGCGTCCAAGCCTTAGTAAGCAAGAGGCCCGCCGGATCATCTTCGGCGGGCCAATGCTTTGTCCAAACTTCTGACTTGCGAACTTCTGACTTGATCCTCTTACCAGTGATCGCCGATTCCGACGCTCACACCCGGCGCCCGAATGCCGACGCCTGCACGCGGCCCGTCATCCCAATCACGATAGCGGCGATGCTCGATGTATCGGTCGCGAGGCGTATAGCCATACGATTCCCGAACGATCACGCGGCTGCCGCGATGCGTCTCATAGCATCGTCCATAGTCATTACACACCATCCGAACAGGCTGGAGCAGATCTTGATTCCCGCTCGTCACAAAATCCGAGGCACTGGCACTTCCGACGCAAAGCGCGCCGGCTCCCGCCAGCAGAACGACCGCTAATTTCTTCATCGCTTCCTCCAAATGCTGCCCAAGGCACAAGCCTTCCCGCCAAACTTGGTTCCCACGAAATGCGCTTGTTTCAACACGCTTCGCCGGGAAACGACCCGATGGAACTCTGGAACCATCAGACTTCAGCAGCCTGCAGCAATGCGGCCAGCCGAACACGAGCGCGGCAAGTCGGACCAGGGAACGATTCGAAAATAAACAAATATTCAAAATTAAGGCGCTTGGTCCGGAACGCGACGTAACCTCACGGCTTAGCTCTGCCAGAAGCACGGCGCAGCCAGAGCACTTTCCGAGACTCGGTGGTGCGGCCACGCGTCTCACCAGCAAAGGACGATAACCCAATCCAGGAGGCGCCTCATGGTCGGGATGAGAAATGATCGCGTACGCGCGCGAGCCCGGGATTTGTTGGAGACGGCCTATCCCATTCCGGAAAATGCTGAGGCCCAGAGGCTTCGCGAACTTGCGAACAACTACATCCAGGAAGCCGAGCGGCTCGAGGCAGCGAGCCACGGCCATGTAGCGAAATCAGATGAGTTGATCTCCTCCGCGCTCGATGCAGTGGCAAGGGATTACTTCGCGCGGGAGGTTTCGCGCGCAAGCACGCGGCGCAAACGCTCGCCGTAGTGCGGGGAACCCACTGCTGCGCCGCACTAATTTCCGAAAATTAATCTCGATAGCGCGGCGTTTGCTTCGGTTCGCGCGCGTTTACACACTATCTAAGTTATAGAATAAAAGTATATCGGGATGGAAACGAATGAAGCGGGGAATCGCCGTTCTGGCATGTCTTTGCGTCCTTGCCGGCGCTTTGTACTTTGCCATCAGCAAGTGGGGCATCCGCCACGAGGCGCTTAATCTGTTCGATGCGACAAGGCAGCGGCCCGTCGCCGTTGATCTCGCCGTGCGCCGTGACTACGAGATCAAAGCGGACGACGGCTACTGGAAGTTGCCGGTAGCCATTATCAGCAACGGCAATACCGTCAAGAACACCGAATATTCATTCCTCGCGAACGTATTCGCCGCGCGAGGATATCTGGTGGCGAGCATCCAGCAAGACAATCCGACCGACCCGCCCTTGATGACCAAGGTCGGGCTGCCCTATGTCGGTCGCCTGGGAGTTTATGAAAAAGGCGAAGCCAACATCCTGTTTGTGGTGCAGCAACTGAAGCAAATTCAGCCGAACGCCGACTACGCCCACTTGACGCTGGTCGGACATTCCAATGGCGGCGATACCGCGATGTATTTTGCCAAGCAGCATCCTGACCTGGTGTCCAAAGTTGTCACGCTGGATAACCTGCGGGTTCCGTTCGTGCTCAGCGACAAGTTGAAGATCCTCTCGTTCCGCTCACATGACCCGAACTTCCAGACCGACCCCGGCGTGCTGCCGACTCCGCAACAGGCGAAGTCGGAGGGCATCGATATCGTGCCTACGCAATTCCAGCATACCTGGATGAGCGACCGCGGTCCGGATACTGCAAAAGCGAGAATCCAGGCGACGCTCGATCAGTTCCTCGGCAATGGCAACGCCAGTGAGCTGGCGCCAGCCGACACCAACAATCTGGTCGTGAACAACGCCGGCGCGCCGCAACCGTGAGCCGCGTGCCCGAGACGGGCACCGAAGAGAAAGCCGTCAGCACAGTGCTCGTCCAGCTTCATCGCTGAGCGCGATTGGAAGCCCTGCTCTCTTCTCGCCTCTTCGTCGGGAGAAGTCAGGCCTCGGATTTGCGCCGCGACGGCGACGGCATAAACTGCCTCAGCCGATATCTCTTATTGCTCGGGAGGCAGTGATGTCAGGAAAATGGATGGGTCTGGTTTTGGGTCTGGGCCTTGCCACGACTCTTGTGAATCTGGCGATCTTGGCCGGCCAGATTTCGACGCCCGCTACCGCGCGCGCACCAAGCAGCGGCGCCAAATTACTCGAGGATGACGATTTCACCAGCGGCCTCAGCAAGATCATCAGGAAAACGGTCCGCGACTACTGTACGGTCGGCAAGCGAAACGCCATCGACTGTTAGTAGGCGGTCTAAGATTGGTAGCCCGCATGAGCAAAGCGATATGCGGGTGGCGCGCTATCTATGAGGTCGTCATGCCCGCTGTCGCGCGTATCCACATTCTTTCGAAAGCAAACACGTGGGTGGACGGGACATTGCGCCGCGACGCGCTTCCCGCTTTTGCCCGGCCAAGACGACACAAATACCGCCTCACCATTCCGGGTCGAGCGCCATCGCGCGCCGGTTATCTCGGTAGGGAATGAGCATCGTCTCTCGGCGACCATCCGGAAATTGGATGGTTCGCAAT
This sequence comes from Bradyrhizobium sp., assembly GCA_025960445.1. Lineage (GTDB taxonomy): Bacteria > Pseudomonadota > Alphaproteobacteria > Rhizobiales > Xanthobacteraceae > Bradyrhizobium. The sequence goes on from JAICIT010000012.1 coordinate 15,496, forward strand.
GTCA
>JAICIT010000013.1 GCA_025960445.1 Bradyrhizobium sp.
GGTCTGATTCTAACATTCGCATCCCGTTTCAGCGAGCGTCCTTGCGAATGTTAGAATCAAGGACCACTAGCAAATAAAGGTTTCTAGTGGAGTTTCGGATTTGACATTCGCTTCGTGAGCCCGCTGCCAGGTGGGTAGCGAATGTCAAATCCACTCCACTAGTGCGCTGAACCGGCTTCGGAATCGGGGCACTGCGGCCTCCTTATCATGGGCCAGAATGATCGACGGAGTCCAATCATGAACCCGGCTCTTTTGCCGCGAGCGTTAACCGCCGGCTTCCTGGCCCTTGTAATTGCGATCCTGCCCGTAAGCGCGAATGCCCAGACCGTGCTGGACAAGGTCTCATTCGGAACCAACTGGGTGCCCGAAGGCGAGCATGGCGGGTTTTTTCAGGCGCTTGCCGACGGCACCTACAAGAAATACGGGCTCGACGTCACCATCGTGCCGGGCGGCCCGAACGACAATAACCGCATGCTGCTGATTGCCGGCAAGCTCGACTTCTTCATGGCCGCGAATACGCTGATGTCGTTCGACGCGGTTGCCAATAACGTGCCGGTCGTCACCGTCGCCGCCATTTTCCAGAAGGATCCGCAGGTCTTCGTGACGCATCCGGAGGCCAACATCACGCGCCTGGAGCAGCTCAAGCCGCTGACGCTGTTTGTCTCGAAGGAAGGCATTTCCAGTTATTTCCAGTGGTTGAAGACCGAGTACGGATTCAACGAGGCCAAGGTAAAGCCCTACACGTTCAATTCGCAGCCGTTTATCGCCAACCCGCAAAGCGCGATGCAGGGCTATGTGACATCGGAGCCGTTCGCGATCGAAAAGGCCGCCCATTTCAAGCCCGGTGTGATCCTGCTGGCGGACTACGGCTTCAACAGTTACTCGACCTTAATCGAAACCCGCCGCGACTTGATTGGCAAGAAGCCGGATCTGGTACAGCGTTTCGTCGACGCCTCCATCATCGGCTGGTACAATTATCTTTACGGCGACAACTCGCCGGGCAACGCGCTGATCAGAAAACTCAATCCGGAAATGACGGATGAACTGCTTGCTTACTCGGTCCGCAAGATGAAGGAGCATGGCATTGTCGACTCCGGGGACACGCTGCGCGACGGCATCGGCGCGATGAGTGACGAGCGCGTCGCAAGTTTTTACGAAAAGATGGTCCGGGCCGGCGTGGTCCGCCCCGACATCGACTTTCGCAACGCGTACACGCTTCGCTTCATCAACAAGGGCGTCGGCCTCGATCTGCGGCCAAGGAACTAGGACGCGGGGCGATGGGCGGACCCGCAGCTTTGTCCGAAAAAGGCTCGTCCGCGCGGGCCGGTGTTGCGGTGAGCCTGCGAGGCGTCACCAAGGTCTATGATAGCGGGGTGACCGCGCTCGGGCCGCTGGACCTTGAGGTGCGCAACGGTGAATTCGTATCGCTGCTCGGACCCTCAGGTTGCGGCAAATCCACAGCGCTGCGGCTGATTGCAGGACTGAGCGCGTCGACTTCCGGCACGGTCGGCATTTCCTCCCGCGACGGTCAGGTGCGCACGGGGCATTCGATCGGCTTTGTCTTCCAGGAGCCGACCCTGATGCCATGGACGAGCGTGCGCGAAAATGTTCGGCTGCCCCTGAAACTGGCAAAGATGCCGCCCGCGGAATCGGAGGCGCGCGTTCACCAGGCGCTGACGCATGTCGGTCTTTCTGATTTTGCCGACGCTTACCCGCGCGAATTGTCCGGCGGCATGAAGATGCGGGTGTCGCTGGCGCGCGCACTGGTGACTGATCCGGAAATCCTTCTGATGGACGAGCCGTTTGCCGCGCTCGACGAAATCACGCGGTTTCGCCTGAACAACGATCTATTGTCGCTGTGGCGCAATTTGCACAAGACCATCATCTTCGTGACCCATTCGGTATTCGAGTCCGTGTATCTGTCAGAGCGGATCATCGTGATGACATCGCGTCCCGGGCGGCTGAGCGCCGAGATTCGCATCGATGCACCGGCAGCGCGCGGTGAGGATTTCCGCACCTCCGCTGCTTACGCGGACTACTGTCGAAAGGTCTCGAACGCGCTGGCGCCTTCGTATGCCGGGCAGCCCGGTTCATGAGCTCGTTGCAAAATCCGCCACTGTCGAGCGATGCGGCCGGGGCCGAAACGCGCGGCTTGCGCCTTGTTCGGATTCTGCTCCCGGTCGTGGTACTCGCGGTCGGCATTGTGCTCTGGGAATTAGTGGTGCGGCTCAATGACATTCCGCCCTATGTCCTGCCTGGACCTGGCGCGGTGTTCACGACTTTGATCCACGACTGGCCGGAATTGTCGCGGTCGCTTCTGACGACGCTGTTGACTACGCTCGAAGGATTCGTTGCTGCTTCGATTGGCGGTGTCGCGCTCGCATTGCTATTCAATCAATCGAAATGGCTGGAATATTCGCTGTTCCCATATGCGGTGATCCTGCAGGTGACGCCGGTGATCGCGATCGCGCCGCTGCTGCTGATCTACCTGCCGCAGCAAACTGCCGTGGTCGTCTGCGCGTGGATCGTCGGATTTTTTCCAGTGCTCTCCAACACCACGCTGGGGCTGAATTCCGTTGACCGCAATCTCAACGGCTTGTTTCAGCTTTATGGCGCGTCGCGAATGCAGAAGCTGAGATACCTCAAATTGCCTTCCGCTCTGCCGTTCATTCTCGGCGGCTTGCGCATTGCAGGCGGGCTATCGCTGATCGGCGCTGTGGTCGCAGAAATCGCGGCCGGCTCCGCCGGCGCAGGTTCCGGTCTGGCCTATCGGATCGCGGAATCAGGCTATCGGCTCAACATTCCCCGAATGTTCGCGGCGTTGCTGTTGCTCTCGGTCGCGGGAATTGTCATCTATGGCCTGCTCGCGCTGGCTTCGCATCTGATATTGCGGCGCTGGCATGAGAGTGCACTTGGAAAGGAAATCTGATGGTTGGCCGTAATGGTTCTTCGGACAAGATCGATCTGCTGATCTATGGACCGAGCAGGCCAATCCTCGAGAATGGATTTCCTCAAGAAAAATTCATACTGCATGCCGCCGAAACCAGGCACGACCTTGAGCGATTAACGCCGGCGACCTTGCAGAAAATGCGCGGCGTCGCGGTGACCTATCACACGGTCCATGCCGATAAAGCAGCGCTGGCGCTTTTTCCCAAGCTCGAAATCGTCGCCAGCTTCGGGGTCGGTTACGATCACGTGGATTCGAGTTACGCCCGCGAGCATAACATCGTCGTCACCAATACGCCGGACGTGCTCACCGAAGAGGTCGCGGACGTTGCGATGGGACTTTTGATCGCGACGCTGCGGGAGTTCGTCAAGGCCGACCGCTATTTGCGCTCGGGCCAGTGGTCAACGCAGAACTATCCGCTGAGCGCTGGATCCTTGCGCGACCGCACGGTCGGCATCGTCGGAATGGGGCGAATTGGCCAGGCGATCGCGCGAAGACTCGAGGCTTGCCGCGTTCCCGTGGTCTATCACTCACGCAAACCGGCGCAGGGTGTCTCGCACAAGCACTATGCCGGCTTGATCGAAATGGCCAAAGCTGTGGACACCCTCGTGGTCATCGTTCCCGGCGGCGCAGGAACCGCGAAAATGATCAATGCCGAGGTCATGAAGGCGCTCGGCCCGCGAGGCGTGATCATCAATGTCGCACGCGGCTCGGTGGTCGACGAGCCGGCCCTGATCACCGCTTTGAAGTCTGGCACCATTCTCGCCGCAGGCCTGGACGTTTTCGAAAAGGAGCCGAACGTGCCGGATGAATTGCGCGCCATGCAGAACGTGGTGCTGCTGCCACATATTGGCTCGGCTTCGGTGGTAACGCGCAATGCCATGGATCAATTGGTGGTCGATAATCTGAAAGCCTGGTTCGCTGGCAAACCGCCGTTGACGCCGGTGGTGGAAACACCGGTGAAGGGGCGCTGATGCCAGCTCGACTCGGGGCCGCGCTTGTCGCGCTTTCGGCACTGCTTGCCTGTGCATCTCACGCGCGCGCGCAGGATGCCGCTACCCTGAAGAAAGACATGATCGGCCAGTGGGAGCTCTCGACCACTGAACGCAGCAAAACCTGCGTGGTGACGTTAAAGGGCGATGCGGCCGCGCAGGCTTTGAAGCTCGAGCTTGAACCCGGCTGCGCGGCAGCCCTGCCGTTCACCAAGGACATCAGCGCATGGAGCATCAAAGGGCTTGATATTGTGAGGCTTCAGGATGCATCTGGCCAGCCGGTGATCGATTTTACCGAGGTCGAGAGCGGCATATTCGAAGGCCTGAGGCAGGGCGAGGGCATCTACATTTTGCAGAATCTCGCCGCGGCGCGGTCACTGGCCAAATCGATGGATCAGATGATCGGCGATTGGTCGATGGTTCGCGGCAGCGGTCGGGCGGTATGCGGTTTGACGTTGACCAACAATGAAGCCACCCAGGACAATTTCCAGGTCTTTCTCAAGCCGAAATGCGATCCGGCGATCTCCTCGTTTGCGCCGACGCAATGGAGGCTGGAGCGGGGCGAGTTGCTGCTGATGTCCGCCAGTGGTGAAGTCTGGCGCTTCGAGGCCGACGATAACGCCCAGTGGCGCTTGGTGCCCGACAGCGCCGATCCCTTGATCATGCTGCGACAATAATTGCCCGCGTCGGTCACCTTCACCAAGTCCGAGAGACTTGTTGCGCGTTTGCTTGCGCGCCGAAGCCCTTCCGCAATTCGGGTAGCGCCTCGAGCTAGATCAGGCGCATGCCCTTCATGCTCGCATGCCCGTTCTTGCCGACGATGAGATGATCGTGCACGGAGATGCCAAGCGGGCCGGCGATCTCGATGATGGCCTTGGTCATTTGGATATCGGCCTGCGATGGTGTCGGATCGCCACTCGGGTGATTGTGCACCAGGATGATAGCGGTGGCCGAAACTTCCAGCGCTCGCTTGATCACCTCGCGCGGATACACCGGCGTGTGGTCGATAGTGCCGGTTTGCTGCACCTCATCCGAGATCAACTGATTGCGCTTGTCGAGAAACAGAATCCGAAACTGCTCCTTGTCCGCGAACGCCATACTGGTGCGGCAATAATCGATCACGTCGCTCCAGGACGATAGTGCGGTGCGCTGCTCAACCCGGCCCTTGGCGATCCTGCTCGCCGCCGCGGCGATCAATTTGAGTTCAGTAACGGTCCGCTCACCAACGCCATCGACTTCCCGCAAACGCGATTCAGGTGCGTTGATGACCTCGCCAAACGAGCCGAATTTCTTGATCAGAAGTTTGGCGAGCGGCTTCATGTCGCCCCTGGGCTTGGCGGTAAACAGGACCATTTCCAGCAGTTCGTAATCGCTCAAGGCGCCGGCCCCGGCGCTATGAAAACGTTCCCTCAGCCGCATGCGATGGCCGTGGTAGTGCGGCGTTTCCGCGTCAGACTGATCGTGGGTGTCGGAAGGCATGCGGCGGCTGTACCGTTTCAGAAGGTGTCAACCATGCGCTGTTCCGGTCAGCTTGTGCAACCGGTAAGTGTCGGATCAAACGATCGGATCAACGGGAATTAGGCTGCCGACGGCGGCTTTTCGCCATGGCGTTGCGACAAGGTGAAGATTTCGACCCCCGTCGCCGTCACGCCCACCGAGTGCTCGAATTGCGCGGACAGTGAGCGGTCGCGCGTCACGGCGGTCCAGCCGTCGGATAAAATCTTAACATGCGGCTTGCCGAGATTGATCATCGGCTCGATCGTGAAAAACATGCCGGGCTTTAGCACCACACCTTCTCCCGGGCGGCCGATATGGATGATGTTCGGCTCGTCATGGAACATACGGCCCAGCCCGTGGCCGCAGAAGTCGCGCACCACGCTCATGCCCTGCGGCTCGACCAGGCTCTGAATGGCATGCCCGATATCGCCGGTGGTGGCGCCGGGCTTCACCGCGGCGATGCCGCGCATCATGGCCTCATAGGTCACTTCGACCAGCCGCTCGGCTTTGCGCGCGATGGGGCCGACGGCATACATGCGGCTGGAGTCGCCGTACCAACCTTCGACAATGAAGGTGACATCGATGTTCACGATGTCGCCTTCTTTCAGCAGCCGCTCGCCCGGCATGCCGTGGCAGACTACGTGGTTAATGGACGTGCAGGTCGAATAGCGATAGCCCCGATACATCAGGGTAGCTGGGTAGGCGCCGTTGCTGAACGCGAACTCTCGCACGAATTCGTCAATTCGTGCGGTCGGGACACCAGGCTTGACGACATCGGTGAGTTCATCGAGGCATTTTGCGACCAGCGCACCGGCCTTGCGCATGCCGGCGAAGGCGCTCGGCCCATGCAGTTTGATCTGGCCGGTTTTGCGCAGGGAAGTGTCTGTGGCTTCGATGTAGCTCATGTCCTCATCGTGGTTGGTGGGAAAGCTGGCGAGCCTTTATTTAATGATTGAAGCTGTCTGTAGCAAGCGGACCCCGCTGCGAGGAGTTCCGCTCATTCGGAACCTCCTGTCGGGCCAGGAGCAAAGTGCCGCGCCTCAATTCGAAACTTCGACCGTGGTCTCTACGGGTAGCGCTCCGCCGCGAATGCGGATTTCGCGGACCGGGTAGGGTACGCGGATGCCCTCGCGCTTGAATGCGTCCCACAGCGACAGCATGACTTCGCTCTTCACGTTATCCATGCCATCCGGGTCGGCAATCCAGAATGTGAGTGCGAATTTCATCCCGGCTTCCGCGAACTCGGTGAGGATGCAGTTCGGTGGCTTGCCCTTGATGGCGCGTTTCGCCGTCGCCGCGATCTCGATCGCAAGCTGGCAGACTCGCCGGGGATCAGCGTCGTAGTTGGTGGCGAAATTGACTTTTACCAGCGTGTTCTTGTCGGTGTAGGTCCAATTCGTGACCTTCTGTGTCACCAGGTCTTCGTTAGGTATCAGGAATTCGCGACCGTCGCCGGCGGCCACCGAGATATAGCGCGTCTTCATGGCGCTGATGCGCCCGGAGCTGTCGCCGATGGTGACGAGATCGCCGGGTTTCACCGACTTGTCCGCGAGTAGAATGATCCCGCTGATGAAATTCGCGACAATTTTCTGCAAGCCGAAGCCGATGCCAACGCCGGCCGCGCCGGAGAAGATCGCCAACGCCGACAGGTTGATTCCCACGGCGCTCATGGCAACCGCGACCGCAAACACCATCAGCGCGAGCCGGATCATCTTGATCAGCAGCACCTGGATCGACGGCGTTAGATCGGCAGATTGCGTGATCCGGCTCTCGGCAAAGTTCGAGGCGATGTTGGTCAGCCACAACGCTACGATCAACAGCACGCCGAGCTTGATCACGAGCAGCGGCGTCAGCCGCAGGCCTCCAAGAACGACCGATACCGAGTCCAGCGCGTCGATGGCCGGCTCAAGCTGGCCGAGAATGCTCAAGGCCGCGACCAGCCACGCCGACACCGACACAAGTCGAACCAGGAAGGTGTTGCGGATAACCGAGGTGACGAGCCGGATGATCAGCCATGCGAACGCAAGATTGGCGGCGACACTGAGCAGGTAGCTGCGGCTGGGCCAAGTCGATGTCACCATCACGACGCGGGCAAGCACGACCAGAAGTGCGAACGTTGCGGTGGCTGCGCTGCCGACCAGCACGCGCGCGAACAGCCGCAGCGGCGCCGGCCATCCCATTGCAACCGAGGTCATCTCGATCCGCGATCGAACCGCAGCGCCCGTGCCGAACGCGATCCCGGCGCAGGTCAGGATCAGTCCTAGCTGCAGATAGAGCCAAGGTGATGTGATCTCCGCGCCGACCGACCGCGCGGCGGCGTGCAGGGAATCGGCGAGGTCGTGCAGGTCCATTTTCAAATCCGATCTGAACGTGGCCCATCGAATAGACTCGATTCGAATCCGCCGCAGATTTCCATAACGGCGGTTCGGGCGCTATGGCTTCGGACCGGGCGAGGCAAGAAAGACCTGAAAAACGCGGCACATTCCCGCACACGCGAGAAAGCGGTTGGCCGCGCGCAGTCGCAACGATAAAGATGCGATTGCAAGTATTTGCAGTTTTTTGAAGGCCCATGGCGTCTCTCGATCAGGTCAGCATTGTCATTCTGCTTGGGGCCGCTCTGGTCATGGCAGGCATTCTGTCCAGCCTGCTGGCGTTGCGATTCGGCGCGCCACTGCTGCTGGTATTTCTTTTGATAGGCATGCTGGCCGGCGATTCCGGCCCGGGGCAGCTCACGTTCGACGACGTGCGCACCACTTATCTGGTGGGTTCGGTTGCGCTTGCGCTCATCCTGTTCGATGGCGGGCTGCGAACCCGGTTTCAGAGCATCCGCGCGGTTCTGGCTCCTTCGATGGTGCTGGCCACGGTGGGCGTGCTGCTTACCGCATTAATTACCGCGCCGGCCGCGAAATATGTGCTGGACCTGAACTGGACCGAAGCGTTGTTGGCAGGCGCGGTGTTGGCCTCGACCGATGCAGCAGCGGTGTTCCTGCTGGTGCATGCGCAAGGCCTGCGGCTGCGGCCGCGCGTCGGCGCAACCCTGGAGGCGGAATCCGGCACCAACGATCCGTTCGCGGTATTTCTTACGCTGATGCTGGTCGAATTGATTTCGGTCGGCCAAAGCTCAGCCTGGCATGTGGCGCTGGAATTCAGCCGCGAGGCGGTTCTCGGCGCCATCATCGGTTTGATCGGCGGGCGGGCGGTCGTGTTGGCTCTCAACCGCGTCGCGCTGCCGCAGGGACTGCACGCGCCGTTTGTCGCGACCGCGGCGCTGGTGATTTTCGGCGCGGCGCAGATTGCTCATGCGTCCGGATTTCTGGCCGTGTATCTCGCCGGCATCATCATCGGCAATCGTCCTACCCGGGCTCACAACTCGGTGGTGACGTTCCTCGACGCCGCAACATGGCTGGCACAAATTGTCATGTTCGTGCTGCTCGGGTTGTTGGTGTCGCCGCAGCGGCTGCTGTCGAGCGTGGTGCCGTCCATTATCGTGGCATTGGTGCTGATGCTGCTGGCACGCCCGCTCGCGGTGTTTCTTTGCCTGGTGCCATTTCGCTTCAACTGGCGCGAGAAGGTATTCATCGCCTGGACTGGCCTGCGCGGCGCGGTCGCGATCTTCCTGGCTTCCATTCCGATGCTGGTCGGCCTGTCAAAAGCGTATCTTTATTTCGACGTCGCGTTTGTGGTGGTCATCATCTCGCTACTGCTGCAGGGCTGGACGTTGGCGGCAGCGGCACGACGGCTGCATGTAGCGCTACCGCGCGCGGATCGCGGCCCGCGCCGTGTCGAGCTCGACCTGCCCGGCCAACTCGAGCAGCAACTGGTCGGCTATTCGGTCCGCCCAAGAAGCCTGTTCTTCCGGCGTGGCCTCGTTCCGTCCTGGTCCAAGCCGACGCTGGTGATCCGCGACCAGCGCATTCTCTCGCCCACCGAGGCCGACCCGATTGCTCCCGGGGATTACATCTACCTGCTGGCGCCTCCGGAGAAAGCCGACGCGCTCGATCGCTTCTTTGTCGACATGCAGCCGAGTTCGGCGCCCGATCCACATTTGCTCGGAGATTTCGTGGTATCCGGCGAGCACACACTTGGAGAGCTTGCCGATATCTACGGTGTGATGGTGAGCGAACAACAGGCAAAGCTGACGCTTGCTGATTATTTCGACCTTCATCTTGATCACGCGCCAAGTGATGGCGCGACCGTTGATCTGGACACCATCGTTCTGGTCGCCCGCAGCATCAGCGGGGGCAGGGTAAACGTAGTCGGCCTTCGGCTGCCCGAAGAGAAAGAAGAGTCGCCACCTTCGACGCGCCTGGGCTCGTTGAAGCGAAAGCTGTCCGAGCTGTGGTCATCGGTGGCCGGGATTTAGCACGTCCGGAATGCGGCGACTGGGCGAGCCGCAGATTTTCAAGCTGGCAATGAAGCGCCCGGCAGTATTTCGATGCCGCCGAAGCCAGCGACGCGTCCCCGGTTGAGCATCACTACGCTGGTTGCCAGCTGCCGCATCTCGTTGGCATCGTGGCTGACATAGACCATCGGTACGTTGGCTTCGTCGCGCAGCCGAACCAGATAGGGCAGGATCTCAACCTTGCGCTCATCATCGAGCGATCCCAGCGGCTCGTCGAGCAGCAGCAATCTTGGCTGCGCGAGTAGCGCGCGGCCGAGGGCGACGCGCTGACGTTCGCCGCCGGAGAGCTGACCGGGACGGCGATCCAGCAATCCGCCGACATCAAGCAGATCGATAACGCGTGCGCGCTGGGCGGGATCATCGACGACGCGGTTCATGCGCCGGCCGTAGTCGAGATTCTGCCGCACATCCAGATGCGGAAACAGTCGCGCGTCCTGGAACACGTATCCGATACGGCGGCGGTGCGCGGGGACATGGGTATGCGCCGAAGTATCGTCCAGTATCTCGCCGTCGATCACGATCATTCCCCGATCCGGCCGCAGCAGGCCCGCGATCATGTTGATCAGCGAAGTCTTGCCGGCGCCGGAGGCACCGAACAGGCCTGTCACTCGTGCCTCGCCACCGAAGCTGGCCTTGAGGTGAAAATCGCCGAGCTGTTTTGAGACCTCAACCCGCAGCATCGTCAGTTCCCGTGCAAGCGCTGTACGGCGCGGCGTGCGAACCACTCGGAGATGACCAGCGCGGCGAGCGAGATGATGACGGAGACCACGACCAGCCGCAGCGCCGCGGTATCGCCGTCGGGTGTCTGGATCAGCGAATAGATCGCGGTCGAGATGGTTTGGGTCTCGCCGGGAATGTTCGACACGAAAGTGATGGTCGCGCCGAATTCGCCGATCGCTTTGGCGAAGCCGAGCACCATCCCCGCGAGCACGCCCGGCAACGCGAGCGGCAGAGTGATCGTCGAGAACACCCGCCACGGCGCTGCTCCGAGCGTACCCGCTGCCTGCTCCAGCCGTCGATCAACGGCCTCGATCGACAAGCGCATCGGCCGAACCAGCAGCGGGAAAGCCATGATGCCGCACGCCAGCGCCGCGCCAGTCCAGCGGAACGCGAACACCAGGCCAACATGCTCCGCGAGCCAGCCGCCGATCAAGCCGCGCCTACCGAATGTGAGAAGCAGCAGATAACCGGTGACGACCGGCGGCAGCACCAACGGCAAATGGATCAGCGCATCGAGCAATGACTTTCCCCAGAAGTCGCGTCGTGCGAGCAGCCATGCGACCGCAATTCCTAGCGGCGTCGCCACCAGCGTCGCGACCGAAGCAACTCGCAGCGAGAGTTCGATCGCGGTCCATTCCGCTGGTGAAATTTCGAACACTAGGGCCCCGTTTGCAGAGTTTGTGACTTGCTCGCCGCGGCGTCCTCCAGCATCAACTGCAGGGAGATAATGAGCCAACGCATGTTCAAAGGGTGACGAGGTCGCACGCCGAACTGATTAGCGGCATAAGCGAAGCGAAAAGTCCTGCAAGGCGGTGCATTATGGCGCTCCATGCGTGCTCGCGGCAGTACTCCGCGCGCAAAACAGGCGTTTCGTATGTGGGAATGCGAGAGGCGGAAGCGCCGTTCCGTCGATCCGGAGGATTTACGACCCATCCCGATATCGCGATCGGGAGCCTACAGCATTGCCGAGGCGAGGAAAAGGCTTGTCAACCACCTGCCTCCTGCGCACCGCGCCGATACTTAAGTTACGCCCCGAGCTATTGCTGCGCGTCGGGCGCCGCCAGCACCTGGCGGCAGGCGGCCGGCAATTGCGCCAACGTCATCGGCGGCTTCGGTTTCGCCGGACGTTTCGGCGGCTTGGGGTGAATGACGGAATCCTTGAACCAGTAGGCCAGGTCGCGCTTGCTGCAGCCTTCGCCGTCTTTGGGCTCCGGCTGGCTCTCGCAGGCGGTATCGCCGGGCGGGCATTTGATTCGGATGTGGAAATGAAAGTCATGGCCGTACATCGGACGCACCTTGGACAACCACCTGCGATCGCCCTTGGCCTCGCGGCACAGCGCCTTTTTGATCGCGGCATTGACAAAAATTCTCTGCACGATCGGCTCCTGCGCCGCATCACGGATCAGCGCGAGATGGCCCGGTGTCCAGACGTGCGGATCGACATCGAGTCGATCGGGGCGCACCATCATGACCGCCGACATTTCCTCGCGCTCGGTGCGCGATAATTGATGGTCGGGCATTGGCGTCAGCCAGACGTCGGCATCGAGTCCGACCTGATGACTGGCGTGCCCCGTAAACATCGGCCCGCCGCGCGGCTGCGACATGTCGCCTACCAATATCCCCGGCCAGCCCGCGTCCTTATGGGCTTTGGCCGACAGGCGCTCCAACAGCTTCACCATTTCGGGATGGGCCCAGTTGCGGTTGCGCGACAGCCGCATGACTTGCCACGTGTCGCCGTTGATCGGCAATGCTTCCGCCCCCGCGATGCAGCCCTTGGCGTAGAAGCCGATGACGCGCGTCGGCATTGCCGCCGGCAGCACCTTGCGGCCGAACAACTCCTTTGCGCCAACTTTGGCGTCGTTGGGATTGGCGAGCGGTGGCAATGGCTTTGGATCGACGCTGCCCAGATCCTGAGCCGGCGCGACACTGGTGTTGATGATCGCAGCGGAAAACAAAAAAAGAAAAATTGTGCGTAGGTTCATTCGGCTCACTCGGTGAGGCGAACGTACACGGATTGCGCGGCCATGAACAAGGCGTCCCAATCGCAATCAGTTGATTTCCCCCGGAGAACGGCCGATGCGCGGTCCGTTCCGCTTGAAGCCCGGCCCTGAGGGAAGTGCACGTCTGGCGCGGCCGTTCCCGCCGCCGGATTCTGTAGCTTGCAGTGCTGCGGCTCAGGCGGCGTCGCGAAGGCCGGCGAGGAACCCTTCGACGCTGTCCAACAACGCGGCGGCTTGCTCGCTGAGCTGGCCGGACGCCACCATGACATTGTCGGCCTGCGCGCGGGACTGGTCGGCGGCATGGCTTGCGCCGGCGATATTATGCGAAACTTGGCTGGTGCCGATCGCTGCCTGCTGCACACTGCGCGCGATCTCGCTCGTTGCCGAATGCTGCTGTTCGACCGCCGCGGCGATCGTGGCCGCGGTCGCGCTGATCTCCCGGATGGTGTCGCTGATGCCGCCGATCGCGGTGACGCAATTACCCGTGGCTGATTGAATCGCGGTAACCTGTCCGGCGATCTCCTCGGTGGCCTTTGCGGTCTGGCTGGCGAGCTCTTTGACCTCTGCGGCGACGACAGCAAAGCCTCTGCCGGCCTCGCCGGCGCGTGCCGCCTCGATCGTAGCATTGAGCGCGAGCAAATTGGTCTGGTTTGCAATGGCACCGATCAGGCGAAGCACGTCGCCGATTCTTTCGCCTGCGGCGGTGAGCCCGGCGACCATTTCGGTCGCTTGTTCGGCCTTGACCACGGCACCGTCGGCAACGCTGCTGGAACGAGTTACCTGACGGCCGATTTCGGCAACAGAGGACGAAAGCTCTTCGGTCGCCGCGGCGACGGTGCTGACGCTGGCCGAGGCTTCGTCCGAAGCGGTGGCCGCGGCTGCGGCGCGCTCCGAGGTGCCATTCACGCTTGAGGTGATCTCGCCCGCCACTCGCTGCATGTCCTTTGTCGCTTGCGCGACGGCAGCGACTACGGTTTTGACCTCGGCCTCGAAGCGGTCCGCCATCTGGCGCTGTAGCGTGAACTTCTCCGCCTCGCTCTGCAGCTTGCCGGTCTGTTGTGCCTCACGCATCGCGCCGGCCTCGATCATGTTGCGGCGGAACACATCGACCGCGATCGCCATGGTGCCGAGTTCGTCCTTGCGGTCGCCGCCGGGAATTGCGAGATCGGTCTCGCCATTGGAGAGGCGGTTCATGACCGTTGTGATTGCCCTCAGCGGCCTTGACATGCCCCGGCCGAGCAGGAGGGCCAGCAGCGCTGCGCCGGCCAGAATGGCCAGCGTGCCAACAATCAGAGTGCGCCGCGAACTCGCCGCGGATTCCTCATACTCCCTGGTATTCTTGATAAGTTCGACCACCGCGATCGGTTGGCCGGCGTAATTGGTGATGTGGCCGACATACAGCGCGGCGGGATCGCCGGCGAACGTGGCGTCGCGATGTAGCGCCGCACCTTCGAACACGCGTTTGATCTCCTCCGGCGTGGCTATGACGGCATCACCGAAGGTGGACGAAAGCTTTTTGAATTCCTTGCCGTCGAACCAATGCACGGCGAGGTCGACACCAAACCGTTTCTTGGCGCGATCGACGAATTCCTTGCCGAAGGCAGCTCCGATATCGGTGGTGGCGAGGGTCTTGCCATCCCGCACGATCGGCGTGATCGCGAAAATGCTCAGCGATTCTCGTCCAGATTCGACGCCGACGATCGGTTTGCCGGTCCTGGCCGCCTCCACGACGGTATTGCGGCGGCCCGATATGTCGTCCCCAAAAACTTTCGGCGCATGAATGCGGAAAAGTACCGTGGCCGGGGGTGTCTGGAAGGTGATCAGCGGGAAGCCCTGATCCATCAGCGCCTTTTGCGCACCGCCGAGCAGCGCCATCAGCGCCTGGCGGTCCCTTGTCTCAATTGCATTGGCGACCGGCGGCAAGTTGGCTATGGCCGCGCTGACCGCAAGCGCGGCTCGCCCTTCATAATCAATCGCCGCGATGACGCTGTCATATTCAAGCTTCAACTGCTGATCCAGCGCCAGCCGCATCAGCGAACGTTGTTGAATGATCGAAAACGTGCCGAGGATCGCGCACGCCCCTGCGACCGTCAACGAAATGGCGAGAACGAGACGGGCTGAAATCGATCGAATATGGAAACCGGACATCCCGAAACTCCGCGAGAGGAAGATTCGGAGTCTTTCACAAAATTTCTTAACAACAGAGGTAAATGGCCCGGACGTAGTATTACGGGGCCGTCGCTCCGTGGCCTGCCAATATCGCCTTGCCGACGTCTTCGTAATGAGTGTCGCGGGCCTGAACCTGCTGGGCGATCGCATGCATGTCGCGGAAGCGGCGCTCAAACTTGTTCGCCCTGAACACGGCGGTAGCACCGGCCATGTGATAGGCGGTGTCGACAACCGAGGCCGCCTGATGGATGGTCCAGGTCGCGGCGAGGCGAAGCGCTATGCGTTGTTCGTCGGTGGTCTCGCGCGTGCGGGTCAAGTCGCGCCAAACCTCGGTTACGGTCGCATAGAGATAAGCGCGCGCCGCGCGCAAATTCCCTTCGATCCGGCCGATCTGGGCTTGAACGGCGCTGTTCTCGCGCATCGCCTTGATGCCGACGGATTCCTTGCCGCGGGCGAGATCAATCGCTGCGTCCAGCGTGGCGCGCGCGACGCCGAGTGAGAC
>JAICIT010000014.1 GCA_025960445.1 Bradyrhizobium sp.
GAGAACCTCGTAAAGTTTAGAGATTGCGGCGTTCACATGCTCGATTCCGCGGACGATATCCTTCCGGCGGCGCTGAACTATCTCGGTCTCGATCCCAATTCGACTAAACAGGCCGATCTGGAAAAAGCAGCCGATCTCGTACTGAAGATCAGGCCCTATGTCCGAAAATTTCATTCATCGGAATATTTGAGCGCACTGGCGACCGGCGAGATCTGCCTGGTGGTGGGTTGGTCCGGGGATATCATGCAGGCGCGGAGCCGCGCTGCGGAGGCAAACAACGGGATCGAAATCGGATATGCCATTCCGAAAGAGGGAGCGCAGATGTTTTTCGACAATCTTGCGATTCCGGCCGACGCCAAGAATGTATCGGAAGCCTATGAATTAATAAATTATCTCTATCGCCCCGCGATCGCGGCAAGGAATTCCGACTTTCTGTCGTACCCGAACGGCAATCTGGAGAGCCAGAAGCTGGTCGACGCTAAAATTCTCAACGACAAGAACATCTACCCGGATGAGGCCATGCTGAAAAAGTTGTTCGTCATCACCGCCCGTGATCCGGCCACGCAACGAACAATCAACCGGCTCTGGACCAGGGTAAAGACCGGAAGATGAGCCGCTATCGCCAGCGGCGGTGCAGCCACAGCCATTGATCGGGATATTCGCGAATCCATTCCTCCATCACGGTGGTGACCGCCTGCATCGTTCCCTGAACATCGATCTCACCGGCGGCGTTGCGCGCCGGCATTACCTCCTCTGACAGTTCGGCACGAAACCGGTGGCCGGGGAGGCGGATGATCCGGACCCCGTGAATGGGGCACTCGATCTGGCGCAGGAGTCGCGCCAGCATGGGATTAGCTTTCGTCTTGCGGCCGAAGAACATAACGTCGACCCCGTTGGTGAGGTATTGGTCGACGAGCATTGCAACGTGTTGGCCGTTTCGCAGCGCCTCGGCTAACCTGATCGGAGCGTCTCGACCCGCCGGAATTAACGTTCCCATTTTCACCGCGCGCATTTCCTGAATGGCGCGGTCGGCGGAAGCGATGTTTGGTCGGCGGTAGAGGATCGCGGCGTCCAGCCCATGAGCCACGGCGGCCAAAGCCGGCAATTCCCAGTTGCCCAGATGACCCGCAAAAATCAGCGCTGGTTTGCCATCAAGCCGCAACTGCGCGAACAGCTCATGAGTCCGTGGCCCGATTTCGATCCGGCTCTGATCGGGCAGCGCCGGATCATGTTGCCAGATGTGATCGAGATGGGCGAATTCGGCGCCGATGCGGCCGAGATTATCCCAGACACCGCCAAGGATGGTCTCGATTTCCTTAGGCGATTTTTCCGGAAAGGCGGCGGTCAGATTGGCGCGTCCAATCTTTTGCTCGCGCATCAGAGGTCCGATCAGGCGAGCAATGCGACCGAACAGATTGGCGGTCTTGATCGGATCGAAATAGCGCGTGATGCGCAGCATTCCGACGGTCAGGGCGCCGACTGCGAGTTCGATCGCAGGTTTGATCGTATCGCGAAGACGGGCTTTCGTGCGAAGGAGCAGAGGATGCATTAGAAACCCACGACCGTTTTGCCGAAATCTGCCGGCTTGAAAGCGCAGCTTGGGCCGGGGTTAAACAGGCTCGCGCGTCAGAATCAACGAGGCATTCTGGCCACCGAAGCCGAACGAGTTCGACATTACGGCGCTAACGCGAGCGTCGCGTGCCTTGTTGGGAACCACATCAAACGGAATCGCCGGATCGGGCACGTCGTAGTTGATGGTCGGCGGAATTCTCTGGTGCTCAAGCGTCAGCAGTGAAAACACTGCTTCGACGGCACCCGCCGCCGACAGCGTGTGGCCGACCATGGATTTGTTGGAGGACACTGGAACCTGCCCGGTACGCTCACCGAACACGGTCGAGATGCCCAGATACTCCATCTTGTCGTTTTCCGGCGTGCCGGTACCGTGTGCGTTGATGTAGTCGATTTCTTCCGGGCCGATGCCGGCATCGGCGAGCGCGTTGCGCACACATCCGATGATCGGTTTGCCATCCGGGCTGGAGCGCGTCCTATGGAACGAATCGGCCAATTCACCGCAGCCGGCGAGTACGCCAAGTATCCTGGCGCCGCGCGACGTGGCGGCTTCAAAGCTTTCCAGCACCAGCGCACCGGCGCCTTCCGCCATCACGAAGCCATCCCGGTTTTTTGCGAACGGCCGCACCGCGGCCTGCGGTGGATCGTTATGGGTCGACAACGCCGACAGCAATGAGAAGCGAACCAGCGCTTCTGGATTCACTGATCCGTCGGTCGCCACACATAACGCAGCGTCCGCTTCGCCCCGGCGAATGGCCTCGACACCGAGTTGAATGGCGGTGCCGCCGGAGGCACAGGCAGTTGAAAGCGAAATCGGAGAACCCTTGGTGCCAAATTTCTCCGCAAGATGATCTGCGACCGAGCCGAACTGGAATCGATGATGGTAGCGCGTGAATCGTCCACCGCCGCTGACCCGCAGGATGGAATCATAATTGAAATCGGTTTCACCGGTCGCGCGTCCAAGCTCCAGTCGTTGCGGCCATTCGACTTCCACGGGAGCAACGGCGAGAAACAACGGTCCAGGAAAATCGGCTTTGCTCCCGATCGCAGCCTGCGCGACGGCTTCCTCCGTCGCGATATCGGCCAGGCGCTCGGAAAGATCCGTCGACGAAAACGGTTCGATCGGCACAAAGTCGACGGTGCCAGCCATCGTCGTTTTCAAGCCGTCTGTGGGAAAACGCGTGATGGTGCGGATTCCGGATTCGCCTGCTGTCAGCTTCTTCCAGTTGTCGGCCTTGCCGGCGCCGAGCGAAGTGACGACGCCCATGCCGGTCACGACCACGACCGGCCTTCCGAGTTTATCGCGCGGTGCTGCCATGTTCCCCTGCCTCAGTGCCTTGCTCACCCGATCGCTTCGACCAGCGCCATACCTTCGCCGCGCCAATGACCGGCTCCGAGGACTACAATCTGCGACGGGGGCTTGGACATTTCAACCTCGAGGCCGCTGGGGTCGTTGGGTGGAAACAGCGCGCCGCGTGAAATCGAAAGCGCTGCCAAGCCTATTCCGAGCGGAAATTGCGTTTCCATATTGTGACCGAACGAGCTGCCGGTCGCTCGCACGGGGAAATTCCGATGTGCGTCCAGGAAGGCCCGCTCCTCCGACGTGGCAGGCTCCGCGCCTGTTGCGCCCGTTATGATCGCCCCCTGCTCACCCAGCTTGCCGCCGAGCTTGGACCAGAGCTTCTCCAGGCTGTTCGTTACCTCTCCCGGATGCTTCCGATGCGCAAGATCTGCGACCACGTTCGTCAGGCGCGCGTATGGCCTGGCGCCCCGGGCTTGCGCGTGTGCTTTGGATTCGATGACGAGAAAAGCTCCGGCCGAGCCGAGCGCGAAACCGGCATTGTTCTGGCGCTCCCAAACTGGAGCGAACTTTCCTTTAAGATTGAAGCCGCCGAATTCATAAAGGACCAGGAGGTCCTTGCGCTCGCCGTTTTGCGAGCCTCCGATCAGGGCGATTTCGCTCTGACCCGCAGCAATGCGTGCAAGCGCGATCCGCGCGGCATCAACTCCGGCGGTTTCCTCGCCCATGAACGTGCGGGACGATCCGGTCACGCCATGAACGATGGCAATGTTGCCGGCCAGCAGATTCGAAAGCTGTGCCAAAAACAGGGTCGGCCGGAGATCGTTCATCAGCCGCTCGTTCAGAAAGCCGGGAGCCGAGTTGCCCCGGGCTTGTAAATTAAGAATGTTGCTGTCGACAGCCAGATCGCGTTCGCCGCCGCCCGCCGCGACGATCATGTCCATCCGGCCGAGGATTTCCTTGTTCCCCTTCAAGCCCGCCGAATCCAGCGCGAGCCCCGCGGCGTAGGTCCCGATGCGCTGCCACGCCTCCATCTGGCGCTGGTCGCCCTTTTTCGGAATCTGGGTGTCCAGATTTACCGGCGCCCAAGGATGGACGATATACGGTGCGAAGGTTTTCTCATCGACATTGACGCGTCGTGCGTTTAGCGCATCCCAATTCGCGTCCAGTCCCTCACCAAGCGACGTCGCCAGGCCGATACCGGTGATCCAAACTTCCGCTGGGCCCGGAGTTGAAGGCGACTTCGTCTCGGTCATGGCAGAACGACCTGCTGAGGAAAGCCGATACGCTTGGCCACGGCATCCATGTGTCCGCGCAAGTCCGCATTCGGAAACGGGATATGGCTGAAGGTAATCGTGGCGTTGCACCGCAGCTTGCCGCCGACGCTGACCCTCGCCTGCGTTATTGCGTAACCCGAGCCATCGTGAAGCAGGCTGGCCTCGACACTGAGCAATTCACCGGGCGAGACGAAGCCGCGCATCTTGGCTTCCTTGACCGCGGCCAAAAACGGCATCCGCTCAAATTTCATAAGAGCGAGCAGCAGCCAGCCGGACGTCTGAGCCATCGACTCGATCAGCAACACGCCAGGCATGATTGGATAGCCCGGGAAATGCCCTTCGAAAATGGTGTTTTGCTGCGGAACCTGCGCCTCTACCGTGATGGATTTCTCATCCAGATTGAGGTCGGTGATCCGGTCGATCAGCTGGAAATATTCAAGGTGCATGACGGGCGATTAAGCGCCCTTGGCGGCGACCAATTCGTCGATTCGCGCGCTGAGGTTTTTCAGGACAAAGTACTGTTCGGTGGTGGCCTTGCCGTCGTTAACTTCCTGCGTCCATTTTTCCAGCGGCAGCTTGATCCCGAATGCCTTGTCGATCGCGAACGCAATGTCGAGAAAATCGAGGCTGTCGATGCCCAAATCATCGATTGCATGGCTTTCCGGCGTGATCGTGTCGCGTGGGATGTCGCAGGTTTCCGCGATAATCGTGGCGACCTGATCAAATGTTGATGACATCACTAAGCCTTTGATAGATTGATGATAAATTCCAAAATGGCACGGAGGCCATACGTAGTGCGCCGGAATGCCCGATCCCCATCCGGAGTCGAGTGCCCGTATATCGGAGCGGCGCTCTGAGTTCAATGGAGCCGGGATGGGCGGGCTGGATTAGGTTTCCGGACCAAACGGCCCGACGGGCCTTGAACCTTTAGAAATGCGGTGTGGAGATGCGGGCGCAATCACGCCGGCCCATCAGCACGCAATCCTGGGTGTTGCGCAAATCGGCAATGCTCATGGCGAGCCATATGCCGACTGCGGTCAGGGCGACGGTAAAGGCGAAGGCCGCCACGTTCGCCAGCATGCGCTGACGAAAATCGTCTGGCTCATCCCGGGGCTGCTCGTAGCGCGACAGATCGCCTGGCTGTCCCTTCGCGTCGTCACCAGGACGTTGGTCCGCTGAATATCCCCGTTCCGGCGGCCGCGCCGCGGTGCGCGGGCGGAATTTAAGCACGCGGTGCTCTTCCTGGGACGTGATGGGCTGCTGGCTATTCACTGCTTCCAGCTCCGATACATCTTCATCTTAGCACGCCAGCTTATGAGGCTCAGAAAAATCTCGCCATGCCGGTAAGGGAGCTATCCCTCCATAGTCTCATGGAACCTGCCGTAGTCTATTCTAAGCCGGCCTTCTTCCGATGTATCGAGGATATCGGCATAACGCTGGCCGAAGCGAAGCTCGGAATGGTCATAGGACTTTCGCGCGTGCACGGTTTGGGCCGCGACCACATCATATCCTGACACAACCACGACCAACGAAACCGCCGATGCGCCGAGCGCTTCTGGGTCGAGGCCGTAAAGCGGACTTTCCGGATCGATCACGTGATAGAGCGTCCAGCTCAAGGCGAGCGCGGGATGTTCGTTTCGAACCAGCCGCAATTCATAAAACCGCCGGAACGATTGCCCTTCAAGGCTCATCTCATTCTTCAGCAGCCACAACCTTGCCGATGCGTTGCCGATGATGTTGTGACGCTCATTGGCGAAACGAATCATCAGGGTCGGCTTGCCGTCGTGGCTTGAAATGACAGGGTGGTCAGCGAACAGCAATCGGGCATTCGGGCGCGCGAACCGCGCGAAGATTAGCCCGGTCATCAGTGACATCGAGAAGATGCCCGTGAACAACTCAACAGCGGCGACGAAATGCCCATAGTGGGTCTGCGGATGCATGTCGCCATAGCCGGCGGTCGAAAGCGTTTCAATGCTGAAATAGAGATAATCGATGTACGCGCCCTGCACATTCGATATCGGCTGATTCCCGATCCAGTAAAAGATGGCGAACACCGCGTTGAACCCGATGAAGACCAACGCCGCCCCGCCGATAAAGGAAGGCCATGAGGCGGTCATGCAGCGATGGCTGATATCTGCCCAGAAGCTGAGCCGAAGACCCTCGGCGATGACTTCCCGGCCGCCGAGCCGGACGATGCGTCGTTTCGATTTTCGTTCACCGGGGCGGTTGGCCATCTTCTTTGAAATCTCTTCGGGCGCTTGGTAACCTCGTCAATGGCCGATGCCATCAAGGTACAATCAGGCAAACATTAGCACTACTTTGCCAACTCAGACGGAGGTTCAAGCCATGGCGAATACGCGCGAGCCGATCCTTCAGCCCATTCCAATCCTCTCGCTCCGTCCAACCCAGATGACGGTTGGAATGATGGAGGTCAAGCGAAAGCGCAAGCACTTGCGTGAGCATTGGCGGCAGCACAAATCGAAGAAGAAGCAAGGCGAGTTTCTCGGCAGACATGCGATACCGGTCGTTCTGGGTCCAAACGACCGCCACTACGTGATCGACCACCATCACCTCGCCCGCGCTCTCCACGAAGAGGGGGTCAGCGATATTCTGGTGACCCTTATCGCCGACCTCACGATGGTCGATCCCGACGCCTTCTGGGGTGTGCTCGATAGTCACAAATGGGCATATCCTTATGACGCGAAAGGTGAGCGCCGCCACTTCACGGACATTCCAAAGACGGTGGCGGACCTGAAGGACGATCCATTTCGAAGCCTTGCGGGCGAACTGCGTCGCGTCGGCGGCTTCGCCAAGGACACGACTCCGTTCAGCGAATTCCTGTGGGCAGATTTTTTGCGGCGGAAAATGTCGCGCAAAAGCGTAGAAGATAACTTCGAAAAGGCGATCGAGAAGGCTTTAGGCCTGGCGAAAAGCAAGGACGCAATCTATTTGCCTGGCTGGTGCGGAGCCGCGTCCGATGATTAGGGTTTTCGAACCGAACGACTATTTCGGCAAACGGCCCATCATGTAGAATTCATCGTTCGGACGCATGTCCGTGACGTTCGCCAACCGGTTCGACAGCGCGAAAAACGCGGAGATCGCGGCTATGTCCCAGATGTCGTCGTCGCTGAAGCCATGACGCGCGATCTCCGCAAAATCCGAATCGGAAATCTTGTGCGCCTCAGTACTCACCTTCATCGCGAAGTCGAGCATCGCCCGCTGGCGCGGTGTGATATCCGCCTTCCGATAATTGATGGCGATCTGGTCGGCTATTTGCGGGTTCTTCGCGCGGATGCGAAGGATCGCGCCGTGTGCGATGACGCAATAATGGCATTGGTTGGCGCTGGACGTGGCGACCACAATCATTTCTCGTTCGGCTTTGGTCAGTCCACTATCCCGCTCCATGAGGGCGTCATGATAGGCAAAGAACGCGCGAAATTCGTCGGGCCGATACGCCAGCGTCAAGAAAACGTTCGGGACGAAACCGGACTTCTCCTGGAGCGCCAGCAATCGGGTACGGATATCGTCCGGCAAGCTCTCCATGGAAGGGGTCGGGAAGCGCTTTGCGATGGGTTGGGTCATGGATGATTCCGGCTCGGGCCGCCTGATGCGGCTAGGCCGGAACATAGTCCATGCCCGTAGCGCTGCAAAGCTTACCACGGCTAGTGGTCGTATCGGCTTCGGGTCAGCGCAGCGGTTTTTTCAGCAGCGAAAAGCGGTCTGGATCAAGACCCATCGATGGCTGCAGCATCGGTGCTTCCACCAAAACCGGCCGAGCCGCGGTCCGGTCATTGCTGCCAGGATCGCTGGGAGCATCGCGGCTCGATGTCGCGCCGCGCCAACGCTCCAGCACGGCTCCAACGAAATGCATGTCGTGACCTGAAGTGGCCGACGGCACAGTCGAGATGCTGGCTTCGCTCCGCGGCAATTGATGTACAGGTACCTCTTTGAAGCGCAGTCGCGTCGGAAGCGCCACGCCTTCGCCGAAAGCGAGCACTTCGCGGCTGCCGAGCGAGGGCACGAACGACAACAGGTTGGCCGCGGCATCGGAAACGGCCGCGCGTAACAGCGACTGGTCGCGTTCGTTCGCAAGCCGCATCGCAAACAGCGTGTTGCACTGGGAAATGATCGTGGCATCGAGTTCAGCGGGACGTTGCGTGACTAGCCCGAGATAGACGCCGTATTTGCGGCCTTCCTTGGCGATACGCGACACTGCTTTGCGCGTAGGGCCGAAACCGATGCTACGATCTGCGGAAGCGTAACGATGGGCCTCCTCGCAAACGAACAGAAGCGGCGACACGCCATCGCTCCAAAGTCCGAAATCAAAAGCCATGCGGCAAAGCACGGAGACCACGGAATCGACGACTTCGGCGGGGAAACCTGCCAACTGCATTACGGTCATCGGTTTGCCATTGGCTGGCAGCCGAAACAGATGACTGACAACGTCCGCCATGGTGTCGCCACCGACGTTGGCGTTGTCGAACATGAACGTATAGCGCGGATCATTGCGTACGGCTTCGATACGCGAAATCAGCTTGTGATAGATAATGCGCGAAGAGCGGTTCTCGAGCTTGCCCATCCGTTCATCGATCAACGAGATCAGGTCTACCAGGCGGTAGGGCACCGGCGTGTCTACGGTGTAGCCGGCACCCCTGGATTCGCTGCGCTTGACGGCCACGCGATCGCCGTTCTGGTATTGGGTATAGATGCCCTTCGCCACCGGAATGACTTCGGCGAGGATATCGAGCTCGTCGGGGACGCCGGGGCGTCCGGCAAACAACACGTCAACAATCTCTTCGAAATTGAACAACCAGAACGGCAGTTTCAGATTGCGCGGGTTGAGAACCAGGGACCGATCGCCGAAGCAGCGTCCGTATTCATTATGGACGTCGAGCAGGAAAATCCGCAAATTCGGCCGGGATTTGAGAATTTCGTTCAGGAGCAGCGACACGCCGGTGGATTTGCCGACGCCGGTAGAGCCGAGCACGGCAAAGTGTTTCGAGAGCATCTCCTCGATATCGACATAGGCGACGACTGACCGGTCCTGCTGCAGGGTGCCGACATCGATCTGATCCGAGCCGCTCGGCGCGTATACGGTGCGAAGCTCCTGACTCGTGATCAGGTCGACAGTATCGCCGATCGTCGGATAGTTGGTGATACCGCGCTGGAACTTGGGCCGTTCCGGGCCGCCAAGTATCTCCCCGAGCAGGTCCACCGAGGCGCTCGCGATGTAGGTGCCGGACTCCGGCAAATCTCCCTCGGAGGAGACTTCGGTGATCATCGCGACGATGGTCGAATTCGCGCAGCGAATGCTGACGAAACGGCCGACGGTGGCACGAACTTCCGACACCCCCAGTTGATTGCTCGCCAGCAGCCCGACCCGGGCAAGAGATCCACGTACCGAAATCACACGTCCGAAGGATGTCACAGTCGTTGCACCTCAGATTGGGCCAGTGCCGCACTATGAAGGCGCCGGCTGGACAAACGGTTAAGCCGCCCCCGTTCCGGATTGCTCAAATCGGCTGCATCTCCGCCAGAGCCGTACCTTGGCGTGCCAGGCAGGGGCGCGAGAGCCTCATTTTGCGACGAATCTAGCTGTCCGGGGCTCGACCCGTTCATCATTGGCGTTCGGCGGGTTTTAACGCTTGGTTTACGAAATTCGCGGGGCTTTGCCCCTGCGACCTTGTTGTTTCCGGACCGCTGATTCTGCGCTCGAGTTTCCGCCGATATCGATCGGGGAACCCTCTCATAATTGACACCCGAAATATCGCGGCTAACCTGCGGTCCCAATCAGGCAATCCATCTTCAAACGAGATGAGCTTGCTCAAAACAAAACAAGAAACAGGGCAGGGACGGCGCGCGATGACACGCGGCATCAGGTTTTGAGTCGCTTGGCGCGGCCCTCCGCGCTCGCACCGTTTCGCATCCGGAACTACCGTTTCCAATGGCCTGCCGATCTGCTCACGTCCTGGGCGTTCGAGATGGAGACGCTTATTCTCGGTTGGTACGTGCTGGTCGAAACGAAATCGGTATTGCTACTAACCTTGTTTGCCTCGCTTACTTACATTGGCACCCTCATCGCGCCGATCTTCGGCGTCGCTGGCGACCGTATCGGCCATCGCGACCTGCTTGCCATGATGCGCTCCACCTATGCTGTGCTGGCGGGCACATTGATGACGCTGGCGCTGACGGGCCATTTGACGCCGCTCTATGTCTTCATCATCGCCGCGATCATGGGATTGGTCCGCCCCTCTGACCTCGGCGTTCGCGGCGCGCTGGTCGCGACGATCATGCCGCATGACCAGTTGATTGGGGCAATCAGTATTTCGCGAACGACAATGGATACCGCGCGCATTGCCGGTGCGTTGAGCGGGGCGGCATTGTTCGCCGCTTTGGGCATGGGCCCGGCGTATGTGGCGATCACCGCTCTTTATGTGCTCGGCACATTGCTGACACTCTGCGTCATAGCACCATGGAAACCGCCCGCGGTGGATGCATCGCCCGCCGCAGTGCACTCACCGATCCGCGATCTGAAGGAAGGTGTGGCTTATGTCTGGACCACGCCGAGGATGCGGGCCGCGATCTGGATCGCGTTTCTGGCCAATCTCACGGCATACCCGCTTTCAAATGGACTGCTGCCTTATATCGCACGCGAGATCTACGGTACCAATCAGACCGGACTTGGCTATCTATCGGCAAGTTTCGCCATCGGCTCGTTGGCCGGCTCTATTCTGCTGAGCGTGATTGGCGGAATCCGCGTTGCCCGATTGATGATCGCCTCGACGGTGATGTGGTACGCAGCACTTCTGGTGTTTGTGCAGATGCAAACCATTTCCGCCGCGATCGCTTGCCTGGTGCTCGCGGGATTCGCGCAAAGCCTGACCATGATCTCGATCGCGGTGATCCTGATGAGAACCGCAAGCGAGCGCTTTCGCGGCCGGGTGATGGGTGTGCGCATGCTCGCGATCTACAGCTTGCCGCTTGGTTTGCTGGCGGCCGGCAGCCTGATCGACGAGATCGGATTTGCCGCAACGGGCACGCTCTACGCGGCTGCGGGGCTCGCACTGATCCTGAGCATCGTGCTGCATTGGCGCGCAGACCTCTGGCATCTCCACGCGCCGGCAAATGCCAAGTGAAATGAATCCGACGACTATCGAAATCAATTGGCGCGCGCGGTGAATCTCGCGTCCAAGGGACTTGGGAACCTTTTTCGTCAGGGATCATCTAAGTGGCATCTGCGTCGCACAAGGGCGTCAATTCGACGTCCACTATCAAGGAGCAGTCCCAAGTGAATCCGAATGTCCACGCGCTTGACCGCGCAAGAACGCCGACAAAACCGAGCCGCGCCGAGGTCGAAGCGGCGGTGCGAACCATCATCCGATGGACGGGCGAAGACCCCGACCGCGACGGCCTGATCGAAACGCCGGCTCGCGTCACCCGCTCGTTTCAAGAGTTCTTCTCAGGTTATGGCCAGGATCCGGTCGAGATCCTGGAAAAGACGTTTGAGGAGATTGAAGGCTACGATGAAATGATCGTCCTGCGGGACATCCGCTTCGAAAGCCATTGTGAGCACCACATGGCGCCGATTATCGGTCGGGCCTGGGTTGCCTACATTCCGAGTGGCCGGGTGGTCGGCATTTCCAAGCTGGCCCGGGTGGTCGATATCTACGCCAGGCGCCTGCAGATTCAGGAAAAGATGACGGCGCAAATCGCCAACACCATCAACGACGTACTCAAGCCACAAGGCGTTGGCGTGATCATCAAGGCGACCCATCACTGCATGACGACCCGCGGCGTTCACAAGCCGGGCACCGACCTGGTCACCAGCCGTATGCTGGGCTGTTTCCGCGACAACGCCCTCACGCGGCAGGAATTCCTCGGGATGGCAAGTTGATGTAAATTCCAGAACATCGCCTGGCACTACCACGACAGAGGAGGTGAGGGACTATGGCTGAAGAGCAAGCCCAGCCCACTGGGCCGGACCTCACGCAGGGCATTCCCCTGGACGACTTCACCGGCGAGACCTTGCTGGGGCACGTAGGCGATGAAAGTGTTGTGCTCGTCCGCGCCGGTTCCGAGATATTCGCCATCGACGCCCATTGCAGCCACTATCACGGACCGCTCGCGGAGGGACTTGTGGTCGGCGCCACCGTTCGTTGTCCCTGGCATCACGCCTGCTTCGATCTGCGAACGGGCGAGGCAACGCGCGCACCGGCGTTGAATGCACTCTCGGTCTGGGAAGTCGAACACGAGGCCGGTCGGATCTTCGTCCGGCGAAAACGACAACAGCCGCAGCCAAACGTAAAACCGCCCGCCGGTGCGCCTGACAAGATCGTGATCGTCGGCGGCGGCGCCGCTGGACTTGCAGCGGCCGACATGCTGCGAAGGCGGAACTTTCGGGGCAGCATCGTCATGCTAAGCAACGACGCAGCGCCTCCGGTCGATAGGCCGAACCTGTCCAAGGATTATCTTGCCGGCAATGCACCTGAGGACTGGTTACCGCTGCGCCCCGACAGCTTCTACACCGACTCCGGAATCGATCTTCGGCTCGAAACCACTGTCGTCTCGATCGATACCAAAGCGCGCAACGTTCTTCTCGAAGGCGGCGCCGCTGTTCCCTACGACCGCCTGTTGCTGACAATGGGGGCCGAGCCAGTCCGGCTGCCGATCCCCGGCACGGACCAGCCGCACGTCCATACTTTGCGTTCTCTTGCGGATAGCCGTGCGATCATTGGGTCCCTTGACGGGGCCCGCCGCGCGATCGTGATTGGCGCCAGCTTTATCGGCCTGGAAGTGGCGGCGTCGTTGCGCGCACGCCAGATCGAGGTTCACGTCGTGGCTCCCGAGCAGCGGCCGATGGAGCGGGTGCTGGGTCCGCAGCTGGGCGACTTCATCCGCGCGCTACACGACCAGCACGGTGTTGTGTTTCATCTCGGCGATACCGTTACTGCGATCGATGGAAAGCGCGCGACGCTGAAGAGCGGCGGCATGCTGGAGGCCGATACTGTCGTTATCGGGGTGGGTGTCCGTCCCCGCCTCGCGTTAGCCGAACAAGCCGGCCTTAAGCTTGACCGCGGCATCGCGGTCAATGAATTTCTCGAAACCAGCATTCCAGGAATCTATGCGGCGGGCGATATCGCGCGTTGGCCGGACGTGCACTCTCAGCAAAATATTCGGGTTGAGCATTGGGTGGTGGCCGAACGCCAAGGCCAGACCGCCGCACGCAATATGCTGGGTGAGCGCGAGCGGTTCGATGCGGTGCCCTTTTTCTGGAGTCAGCACTACGACGTGCCGATCAACTATGTCGGCCACGCCGAATCGTGGGATGAGATCACGGTTGGCGGCGACATTGCCGCGAGGGACTGCCTGTTGCAGTACAAGAGCAAGGGACGCGTCCTCGCTGTCGCCTCGATCTATCGCGATCTCGAGAATCTCCGGACGGAATTCGAGATGGAGCGGAAAGGCGCGGCCTGAAAGCATCGATGCTGCGGCGGCGTTTACATTTAGCGATTGAGCATATCGAACTGCGATAGCACCAGTTTGCCGGTCAGTTGGCCGGGTAGCTTAGCGTGCCATCGGGATTCGCAATGGCGGCGGGCGTCATGCTGGCCGGGTTGACGGCGCCGGGTCCGAGTATATGCCAAACCGTCTCGCCGGCATCGAGTAGGTAGTCGGCTATGATCCGGCGATGGCAGCGCCACCAGACGGCTTCGGCGCACATAACGCTGCAGCGCTCTCGGCGGCCAACCTCCAGCAGCTTTGTAAGGCCTGTTCGAAAGCTGCTGCCCATCGCGTAGTCGGCGTAATTGTGAAAACTCTGATTTTCCCAGTAGCCGTTCGTGGCGGGCGGAATGCCTTGGGTGTGCGAGCGTCGGCCTCCCAATTCCGCGATGTATGCGTAGCCGATTTGATGCTCTGACAGCGCCTGCGGGAGCGTCTCGCGATTATATTGCGGGTTCGTCCGCGAGCGCGGAATACTGCGGACGTCGATTACCAGGTTGACGCGGGAGGCGTGAAGCAGCTCGACAAATTGCTCGATCTTCCGGGTGGAATGACCGATGGTGAAGAATGGCGCCGCCATAGAACCCGAGCTTTGCAGTCAGCCGTTGCCACGGCAATCTTAAAGCCCGGCGAAAGTTCCGGGCCCGGCTAAGTCGGCCCACGTTGTCGATCGCGAAAATTGGTTTGCGCAGCTCAAAATCCGCGGCTTACGCGTTTTCAATCAGGATGATCTCATGCGGAGTTTAGCCTCGTTTTGTCATCGCCCCTATCTCCAGCGGCTTTACCGGGTGCGGAGGCAACATGCGCTTGCATGACTGTTACAATTTCCACGACTTCAGGCGGCTGGCCAAGCGACGTCTTCCAGGCCCGATTTTCGATTACATCGATGGAGCGGCTGACGACGAGGTAACTCTTAGGCGCAATACGGCAAGCTTCGAAAACTGTGATCTGGTGCCGAACGTTCTTCGGGGTGTCGAGACAGTGGATATCTCGGTCACCGTTATGGGCCAGAAGCTCGCAATGCCCGTGTATTGTTCGCC
>JAICIT010000015.1 GCA_025960445.1 Bradyrhizobium sp.
TCACGTTCTGAACCGTAATGTAAGGCGAGCCGACAATCTGATACGCAAGTCCGACCGCTAACACCGGCACTACTCCGAGACACGCCAGCACCAGCTTGGCAAAGGTGTTGGCTCCGGGACGGAAGATCTGCATGCATCCGTCTTCTGAAAAGCATCAATCCTCAGAGCGCGTATTCCGGGGACTACGCACGGATCCTGACCGGGACCGATTTTGCGGCGGGCGTTTTCGATTGTTCATCGTGGTGCGACAGGGCGATCAACGGATTCATCTCGGGGTAATATGACCCGATGCAGCCGTCGGGTAACTTGAATGGGACCACCTTCAAAGGACCGACCTCGCGATGGACACCATCGTCGGCGTCGCTGACGAGGGATACCATTTGCCCTTCGCTCAGGCCGGCGCGCTCCATCTCCTTCGGGTTGATGAGAAGGATCTGGCGAGTACCTTCTATGCCGCGAAGCCTGTCGCTAAAGCCGTAGATCGTTGTGTTGAACTGATCGTTGCTCCGCATGGTGAGCAGACGGTACCGACCGGGTGCATCCTCGAAGCCTGTCGAACTGAGCGTCTTCGGAACAGTGAATTCTGCCTTACCGCTTTTTGTCTTCCATATCCGCTCGCGTGCGGTATTGCCGCGGTAAAAGCCACCGGGCGTGAACATGCGCGCGTTGAAATCGTGAAATTCCTTCGGATAAGTTTCTGCAATCAGATTGCGGATCAGCCCGTAATCGTCGACCCATTCATCCCATTTCACCCTCGGATTCGGCGGCAACGTTGCTTTGGCTATTCCGGCGACAATAGCGGTCTCGGATTTAAGGTGCTCGCTTGCCGGTGTCCGCAGGCCAATCGAGCCCTGAATGCAACTGAATGTATCCTCGATGCTGACGACCTGAGGTCCGCTCGCCTGCATGTCCTGTTCGGTGCGTCCCCGGCAGGGCAGCAAGTAGGCGGCTTTGCCATTCACCAGATGGCTGTGGTTCAGCTTTGTGGCGATCTGCACCGTCAGGTCCATCCTGGTCCAGGCCTCCTCCATTGCGGCGCGCTCGGGAATGGCGCGCACGAAATTGCCGCCCAATCCGAAGAAGGCCTTGACCTTGCCGGCGAGGATTCCTTTGCATGCCTCAACCGTATTGAGGCCTTTTTTCCGCGGGGGCTCGAACCCGAACTGTTTGGCAAGTTTATCCAGTGGCACCAGCTCCGGCTTTTCGGAAATGCCTACCGTGCGCTGGCCCTGCACGTTGGAATGGCCCCGCACAGGCGAGATGCCAGTGCCGTCGCGGCCAATGTTGCCCTTGAGCAGCAGCATGTTCACCAGCATGGCTACGTTCTCGAAACCATGGACGTGCTGGGTAAGCCCCATGCCGTAGATCCCGATGACGCGATCGGCATCGACATAGACCTGCGCGGCGCGTTCGATATCCGCCCGGCTTAAGCCGGAGGCGGTTTCGATTTCCTGCCACGAGGTTTCGCGAACCTTTGCCTCAAACTCTTGAAGGCCGTTCGTGTGTTGCTCGATAAAGGGCACGTCGAGCACGCGGCTGCCCTTTGTCTTGGCTTCATCATCCGCCGCGAACACGTGCTTGCAGATGCCGATCATGACCGCGATGTCACCGCCGGATTTGACCTGATGATATTGGCTGCTGATCACCGTCTCCTTGCCGGTCAGCATCTCCGCCGGGTTTTGCGGATTGACGAAAACCTCGAGTCCTTTTTCGCGGACCGGATTGAAGGTGATGATTTGTACACCACGCTTGGCCGCATCCTGCAGCGGGTGAAGGAAACGCGGACTGTTGGAGCCCGTGTTCTGTCCGAAGAAGAACATCGCGTCGCAGTTGCTCAGGTCCTGGTACACGACAGTGCCGACGCCGACGCCGATCAGCTTTTTCAAGGCGACCGAAGTGGTCTCATGGCACATGTTGGAGCTGTCGGGCAGGTTGTTGCAGCCGTAAAGGCGCGCGAACAACGCATACAGATAGGACGTCTCAAGGCTCGCGCGGCCGGATGAATAGAACACCACCGATTCGGGATCGAGAGATTTGAGTTGCGATCCGATTGCGGAGAAGGCTTCTTCCCATTCGCAACGCACGTAATGATCGGTCGCGGCGTCATAGCGCGACGGGTGCGTCAGGCGGCCCTGCTGCTCCAGATCATAGTCGCTCCAGTTGCGCAGTTCGCTTACAGTGTGCTTGGCGAAAAAGTCGGGGGTGCAACGGCGTGTCGTCAGCTCCCAAAGCGTGGCCTTGGCGCCATTCTCGCAAAATTCAAAGGCGTGATAATCGGCCGGCTTCGCCCACGAGCAGGAGACGCACATGAACCCTTTCGGTTTGTTCTGGCGTCTCAGAGTGTCGAAGGCGGCGGGTGTGTCCCATTCGTTTCCGAAAATTCTTGCGATCGCCTTGAGCGATCCCCAACCGCCGGATGGCCCGTCATATTCAACTGTTTTTTGCTCTTCGCGATGAACTGTGGCGTCGGTCTCGGACATGCTTCTTCCCGCAATGCACCGCCAGCCGGTTTGCGGACTGCTAACGGGAGAGCGACAGCGGGGTTCCATTTTGCGAAGAAAATTAGCAGTGCATCGACTGGGGCTTCAAAGGCCGCGCGATTTTTTCGCCCCCGGATTCATTCGCCCCAGTCGTCTGTGAATGTGCGCAGAGCGGGCACTCTCGCCGATCATCAGCCACTGGGAGCTTCCACGTCCTTCTCGTCGGGGTCGGGCATTACTCCACTTCCCGGCGTTTTCTCGGTATCCGTGAGCTCCGGCTTGGCATGCGCACCGGCCGGCGGCAGCTTTTTGTCAGGTTTTGACCGCCGGTTTGCTTTGGGTTTTTTCGGGTCATTGCTCATACGGGTCAACACTGCCATCTGAGGCGGGTTCCTCGGGTGAACGCGGCACTCGGATCACACGATTTCGCGATCGCGCTGGCTGCGCTACCGAACGTCTGCCGCTTTGAAGGAGTATTCTATGGCCATCCATATCTGCAGTACATGCGGCACCTCATTTCCGGATACATCCTCGCCGCCCCCCGATTGTCCGATCTGCGAGGATGAACGTCAGTATGTGCCGGCTGCAGGACAGCTTTGGACGACTCCCGAAAAGCTTGGTAGCGCCCACGTCAATGCGTGGGGGCAATTGGAAGCCGAGCTATTCGAGATTCACACCCATCCACGGTTCGCGATCGGCCAGCGCGCACTCCTGTTGCGGACGCCCCAGAAGAACATCCTTTGGGACTGCATTAGCTTGCTCGACGAAGCGACCGAGGCATTGATTCTGCAACTTGGCGGGCTTGATGCGATCGCGATTTCGCACCCCCACTATTACACGTGCATGCAGGATTGGGCCCACCGCTTTGATTGTCCGGTCTACCTTCACGCCGCCGATTCAGAATGGATCATGCGTCCGGATCCCTCGCTCCATCTTTGGCAGGGCGAGACGCTGGAGATCGCGCAGGGCACCACGTTGCTCAGGCTTGGAGGCCACTTTCCCGGCGGCACCGTGCTTCACTGGGCCAACGGTGCGGAGGGACGCGGTGCGATCTTGAGCGGCGACATCGTGCAGGTGGCGCCGGATGTCAGCCGGGTATCGTTCCTTTGGAGCTACCCAAACATGATGCCGCTTTCAGCGAATACCGTACGTCGCATCGCCGACACATTGGCCTCCCGGAAATACGATCGAATTTACGGTGCATTTCCAGGGCGCCAGGTCATGAGCGATGCCGCATCCGCGGTCGCCAGGTCGGCCGGACGCTACATTGAACTTCTAAACCGGGATCAAGCCTGATGCTGCCAGTGGCTTCGTTTGAGTTGCGAAGAACTGGAACCACCTACGACAGAGCGGGTTGGTTGTTCGCTGAGACGGACGATTTGGACATGCACAAATACGTTCGCACGATAGTTTTGACCTTGGCTGCCGTCATCGTGGTTGCGGCGGCGTTTGCGATCTTCGGCGAAAATGCCGGGCCGCAACTGGTAAGCAATGATCAACCGGCGGCCGGGTCTTCCGGCATGGCACGCCCGCACCCGCCCCTCGATCGCGCTCCCGGCGAGCCTTTGAAGGCGCCTTTGTGAGTGTGACCTAGCGCGATCTTGAGGGCCGCAACCCGAATTCACTGCACAAACGACTGGTAGCCGCGACGATGTCCGGTCGATCGATTACCTCCAGTAATTCAGTGATCGCCTGCTCCGCATCGTAGGGACCACGTTCGATGTGTTCGGCCAGCAGGGATTGAGCATCGCGCATGGCGCGGACGATCAGTTCTTCGTCGGTTATGCCGACCAGTCCCGCGATTTTCATTCTGGACCTCCGCAATCGCTTCGTATGTGCGACGCACCGCTCTCAATCGAGATGGAGGTCGAATGGTTCCACTCGCCGCTGCCGAGGCGCGGATGTCGGCTGCCGTACAGCGAACAATCCCTGTTTGAAACAGAGGCATGCACCGGAGAACGCCAACGATGATACGGCAGGACTCGCGTCCTTGCTTTTTTTCGCTACAGTTGTGGCCCTTAGCATGGGGCGAACGGGCATGCTGACTGCCCAGCGGCAATCGATCAGGCTGTTGCAAAGCGTTCTGGTGGCCGCGGTTGCGGTTCCGGCGCTGCTCTTTTGTTTCGCGGCCTGGCAGAGCTACAAGAACAACGAAATCGTGGCGGAGGACCAGATCGATCGATCGCGTGATGTACTCAATGAGCACGCGCTGAAGGTGTTCGAGGCAGTCGGGCGCAGCATAGCGGAAATCAACGAAATCATCCGCGACATGTCGGACACCGAAATTTCCGCAAACCAGGAAAAGTTGCACCATCGACTGGAGCGGATGGTCAACAGTTCGACCGAGGTAAAATCGTTCTGGATCTTTGACCGTGTTGGTCATGCGCTGGTCAACAGTCTCAGCTATCCCGCGCCCGGCGTCGATTTTTCCGACCGCGATTACTTCAAAGCCCATGTAGAGCGCGATATCGGCACGTTCATTGGGACGGTGTTGCGGCCTCGGGCACCGTACAGCGGAGCTCCGTTCTTCGGCATCAGTCGGCGCAGAATCAGTGGGGACGGAAGCTTCACCGGAGTCATTCAGGTGTCGGTGCTGCCGGAATATTTCGAAGGATTTTATGCGAAGATCGGCAAGGCGCCGGGCAGCTATTTCTCTCTGATCCGCGCTGACGGACTGATTCTCGCGCGACATCCGGCTTTGGACGGAGAGGTGCGGCTACCGCCGCATGGAGAGCTGATGAAGGCGTTCGGCGCTCATCCCCTCGAGGGCGCGCTCACCGTCACCTCCCTGATCGATGGCGTCAGGCGTCGTGTCAGCTACCTCAAGCTGCCGGAACTTCCGGTGTACGTCTTGTCGGGCCTTGAAACAGCGGCCATCGGCGCTGAATGGTTCTCACAAATGAGCCGACACCTGATCTTCGGGATCCCTGCTACCGGGGCCCTCATCATCGTTGTCGCGCTCGCGCTTCGCCGCACCAGAACACTTTATGAAGAAGCGAAGCGCCGACAGATGGCGGAGGGGGCGCTGAAACAGGCGCAACGGCTGGAAGCCCTGGGCCAATTGACCGGGGGCGTTGCGCACGATTTCAACAATCTTCTGATGGTCGTGGGCGGTTCGGCGCGAAAGCTCAGGCGCACGAACAAGGATCCGAAGCAATTGGCTTCACTGCAAATGATCGAGTCCGCCGTTCAAAAAGGCGAACACCTGACTCGCAAGTTGTTGGCGTTCTCTCGCCGGCAAAGCCTGTCACCGGAAGTGATCGATCTTCCCGAATGCGTCAGGAAGCTTCGCGGCGTGCTTGAGCAATCCATCCAGGCTGACATCGCAATCGAGATACGCGCGCCTTCCAAGGAAATCGCCGTCCGGGTTGATCCCGACGAACTCGAAATCGCGTTGTTGAACCTTACCATGAACGCAAGGGACGCCATGCCCGATGGTGGTCGGATCACGATCACGATCGGCACGCGCGCGTTCGCGGCAAAGGCGGGGCGCGGCGACTCGGCCGACGAGACGGCCTTCATCGAGTTCTCTGATAATGGCATCGGTATACCCAACAGTATCCGGGAGCGGATCTTCGAGCCGTTCTTCACGACCAAGCCGGTTGACAAAGGAACGGGCCTCGGATTGAGCCAGGTCTACGGGTTTGTTCAGCAATCACATGGCAGCATAAGCGCCTCCAACTCACCCGGAGGCGGCGCGACATTCACGATACTGCTGCCGATCAGCCCAGTTCCAGCAATGCCGAGATCGGCGCCGGTGGTTGAGAGCGCCTCCAACGACTTTGGCAACGCCACGGTGTTGCTCGTCGAGGATCATCCCGATGTCTCAGCCGTTGCGGCCGACTACCTCGATCAATATGGCTGCAAGGTGCTATTGGCCAATTCAGCCGAAGCCGCGATCGAAGCCTTGAACAAGAGGCGTGATATCGATCTTGTTCTGTCCGACATCGTTATGCCGGGCATGAGCGGGCTGGAACTGGGTCGGCTTGTACGTGAACATCATCCTGAAATTGGCGTCATCCTCGCATCCGGCTACAGTGATAAGGCCACCGTGGCCACTGAAGAGGGCTTTACGATTATTCGCAAGCCATATTCGCCCGATGCTCTCCAGAGGGCGATCGCCGCGACGCTCGACAACCATCGAAAGCTCGGAACCGCGTCGTAACGCTACATTTCCCCGATGCCATGGCACGCAGACTAATCACCTGCCTGGCATGTTTACTGCGCTGATCAACACCTGATCAGCCGAGGTCGCCCGGGCGCAGTGCCTGCATCGCCCCAAGCCGACGATGTTGCCCGCATGGTGGACCATCGGCTGGGTGTTGGCGGCCGCAATATTACCGGAAGCCCTGCTGACCATCGACGCCGGAAATACAGCGTGAGTTGAACTCCATTTTCGCATCGCCATGATCGCGGCGGGACCAGCCTGTGCTTGCGCTAACCCATGTTGAACCGGCCGCATTTCCGGCGATGGAGGATCGGTAGTTTTGTCGCAATAGGCTTGGTAAACCGGGGCATTATCCTTATTTGGGAGGCCTGAGCGCATGCGTTTTGCCGGCATGGCGTCGTAGTTTCACCAAAGTCTGATATATGCCAAAGTTGAGTGCTACCTGTTTGGCGTTCGGACGCCTGTCGGTGCATACGAGGCGGCTCGGCCGGCACCCAGCAAAGTGACTAGATGATCCTCTGGCTTATTTTCGGCGTGATGACGCTTGCGGCGGTGTTCGCCGTATGCTGGCCGCTCGCAAGCCGTCGAAAGTACGTCAGTTCCGGAACCGATGTCGAAGTCTATCGCGATCAGCTCGACGAGATCGGTCGCGACGAGAGTGCGGGGCTGATCGGCAGCGTGGAGGCCGAGGCAGCGCGGGTCGAAGTATCGCGCCGTCTGATTGCCGCGGCGGAAAGCGCGAAATCCGCGAGCGCCGCACCCGCGCCGAGCGCTGCTGGCAGCTATCGTTGGGCAACGCTCATGGCTGCGGTCCTGGTGCTCCCGCTGGGCGCAAGCATCATCTATCTCTCGCTCGGATCGCCGAATTTCGTTCCGGTAACGATGAATGCGGCGAGGGACGGTTCTGCGCTTCCAGCCGGAATCGAAAAAACTGTTGCGGAAGTCGAGGCCTATCTCAAGAATAATCCCGCCAACGGGCGCGGCTGGGAGGTTCTGGCGCCCGTCTACCTTCGTCTTGGACGCTTCGATGATGCCGTCGAGGCGCGTCGCAAAGCGCTGGAGCTATTAGGCCCGAATGCCGCGCGACTGGGCGATCTCGGCGAGGCGATTGTGTTGGCTTCCAACGGTGTGGTGACCCCTGAGGCAAAGAGCCTCTTCGAGCGGGCCAGCGCCACCGATGCCAACGATGTGATGGCAGAATACTATCTTGGGCTGAGCGCCAAACAAGAAGGTCGCCGGGACGAGGCCTTGAAGCGGTGGACCGCGCTGGTGTCGAAAGCGCGCGAGGGCGCTCCCTGGCTGCCGCTTGTGAAGAATGCGCTGGCGCGGATCGACGACAAAGCCCCGACATTCGCCGCGCCGCCCTCAAAGGCCGCGATAGCTCAACCTAGTGCAGGCGTCACCGGCCCGGCCGGAACGAGCGCGCCGGCCGTGATGACAGCTCCGCCGGGACCGAATGCCAGCCAGGTTGCCGCGGCGGCGCAAATGGCGCCGGCCGAGCGCAACGAGATGATCGAAGGGATGGTGAGCCGTCTCGCCCAGCGCATGGCTGAGAACGGCTCCGATGTCGACGGATGGCTTCGCCTGATCAGGGCGTATTCGGTGCTCGGCGAGCGCGAAAAGGCGCTGAGCGCCGCCGCCAATGCCCGCGCCGCTCTTGCAGGCAACGATGATAATCTGCGCCGAATCGGCGAGCTGGCCAAAGAGCTTGGACTGGAAGGCTGATGACTCGGAAGCAGAGGCGATTGATTCTGATCGGTTCAAGTCTCGGCGTGCTCGCGATCGCGGTTGCTCTGGTTCTTGGTTCGCTGCGCGAGTCGATCGTCTTCTTCAATTCGCCGACCGATATCGCCGAAAACAAGACGGCTCCCGGCAAACGCGTTCGTCTCGGCGGCCTCGTGAAGACGGGCAGCGTGGAGCGCGGCGACAATCTGCAGATTCACTTCAAGGTGACCGACGGCAACAAGGATATCCCCGTCAATTACCGTGGTATCGTCCCCGACCTGTTCCGCGAAGGGCAGGGCGTCATCGCCGAAGGGCATATCGAGCCGGGCGGCACATTCGTGGCCGATACCGTCTTGGCCAAGCATGATGAAAATTACATGCCGCGCGAAGTTGTTGAAGCCCTGAAGAAACAGGGGCACTGGCAGGAGACGGCCGCGCCCAATCCGGCGCGGCTCCGCCAAAGCGCAAAGTGAACGGAGTTCATCGCCCATGATCCCCGAACTCGGCCATTACGCGCTGGTGCTGGCGCTAGCCCTGGCGCTGATCCAATCGTGGTCGCCTGCGATGGGCGCGCGCAAAGGCGATCTCGCCCTGATGAAGCTCGCGGATTCGACGGCGCTGGCGCAATTTGCGTTCGTGGCAGTGGCGTTCGCGGCGCTGACCTACTGCTATGTGACTTCGGATTTCTCGGTCGCGAATGTCTACGAGAATTCGCACTCGCAGATGCCCTTGATCTATAAATTCACCAGCGTCTGGGGCAACCATGAAGGCTCCATGCTGCTGTGGGTACTGATCCTGGCGTTGTTCGGAGCTCTCGTTGCGTGGTTCGGCGTCAACCTGCCGGCCACCCTCAAGGCAAATGTGCTGGCGGTGCAGTCCTGGGTGGCTTCGGCGTTTTATCTTTTCATCTTGTTGACGTCGAACCCGTTCCGTCGCCTTGCCGAGTTGCCGGCCGAGGGTCGCGATCTCAATCCGATCCTGCAGGATTTCGGCCTCGCGGTGCACCCACCGATGCTCTATCTCGGCTATGTCGGTTTCTCGATGGCCTTCTCGTTTGCTGTCGCGGCCCTGATCGAAGGTCACATTGACGCGGCATGGGCGCGTTGGGTACGGCCATGGACGCTACTCGCCTGGATTTGCCTGACGCTCGGAATCGCAATGGGCTCATACTGGGCGTATTACGAACTCGGCTGGGGAGGTTGGTGGTTCTGGGACCCCGTCGAGAACGCTTCCCTGATGCCCTGGCTTGCCGGTACGGCACTGTTGCATTCAGCCGTGGTGATGGAGAAGCGAAATTCGCTCAAGGTGTGGACGATCCTGCTTGCGATACTCACTTTCTCGCTTTCATTGATAGGCACGTTCCTGGTGCGATCGGGAGTGCTGACCTCGGTCCATACCTTCTCGAACGATCCAGCGCGCGGCCTGTTCATCCTAGTGATCCTGATGGTGTTCATCGGCGGCAGCCTCGCGCTGTTTGCCTGGCGCGCGCCGCGGCTCAAACAGGGTGGGCTGTTCGCGCCGATCTCGCGGGAAAGCGCGCTGGTATTCAACAACCTGTTTCTTGCAACTGCATGCGCCACCGTGTTCGTCGGCACGTTGTACCCCCTGCTGCTCGAGGCACTCACCGGCGACAAGATTTCGGTCGGCCCACCTTTCTTTAATCTCACTTTTGGGCCGCTGTTCGTGCCGTTGCTGGTCGCGGTGCCGTTTGGACCGTTGCTGGCCTGGAAGCGCGGCGATCTTTATGGAGTCGCGCAACGGCTGCTCGTCGCGTGCGCGGTTGCGATGCTTGGCCTTGCCACCACCTTTGCGTTCGAAGGCACTAAGGCCGTGTTGGCGCCGTTCGGCATTGGCTTGGCTTTTTTCGTGATGGCCGGCGCGATCACCGATATGGTTGAACGCATCGACCTGCGCAGCCTTTCAATTGAAACCATCGGACGCCGGGCAGCTGGACTGCCGCGCTCGGCGTGGGGAACGACGGTGGCGCATTTTGCGCTTGGGGTGACCCTGCTCGGAATCGTTTGCGGGACCACCTGGAGCAGCGAGCGCATCGTCGCGCTGAAGCCAACGCAGACGGTTTCTCTCAGCGGTTATGATTTGAGTTTCGATGGCATGGTGACCAAGGAGGGCTCGAACTACCGCGAAACCGCGGCGCACTTCACCGTTCGAACAGGGGGCACGGTTATCGGCGTGATGGAGCCATCAAAACGGGTCTTTCCATCCCGCGATGGCATGTCGACCACCGAGGCCGCGTTGCTGACACGTGGAGTGAGCCAGCTTTACCTGTCGCTCGGAGACAGTAATGCCGACGGTTCGATCGCGCTGCGGCTCTATTACAAGCCCTTTGTGCTGCTGATCTGGCTTGGGGCTGTGGTAATGGCTCTCGGGGGCGCTCTGTCACTATCCGATCGCCGGCTGCGGATCGGCGCGCCGAGGCCGGCGGCGCGGGTCATGCCGCAACCGGCGGAATGATTTCACCTGCCGTACGGCGGTTGACGGGGTGGGTTGTGTTTAAGGATATCGAATGATCTGGTGCGTTCGGCTGGTTTTGGTGGTGCTGGCGCTTCTTGGCGCAAATCCGCTGCATGCCGTCCAGGTCGACGAGATTCTCCCGAATCCGGTGCTGGAGGCGCGTGCCCGAGAGATTTCTCACGAGCTGCGTTGCATGGTGTGTCAGAATCAATCGATCGATGACTCAGAGGCGCCCCTGGCGCGCGATCTGCGTCTGCTGGTGCGCGAAAGGCTTAAGGCTGGCGACAGCGATAACCAGGTGCTCGATTATATGGTGGCGCGCTATGGTGA
This sequence comes from Bradyrhizobium sp., assembly GCA_025960445.1. GTDB lineage: Bacteria > Pseudomonadota > Alphaproteobacteria > Rhizobiales > Xanthobacteraceae > Bradyrhizobium. Next base: position 11,176 of record JAICIT010000015.1, read on the forward strand.
GTTCGTGCTGCTGAAGCCGAGATTGAGCTGGCACACGGCGATCCTGTGGGGCGCGCCGCTGGCGATATTGCTCGCGGGGCTTTTTGCAATCGGCTTCTCGGTGCTGCGTCGCCCTGCTGGATCGCCATTGGCGGAGGCTGGGGCGCTGAGCGAGACCGAACGGCAGAAGCTGAGCGCGATCGCGCGCTCGCCTTCCGAGCAGCAGTTCACTGCGCGTGAAACGTAAGTTCAACTCGACCGTATCTAGTTGGTCTTCCATCACCCCGGATTGTCCCGCGCCCATGAGCACGTCCGACGGTAGCGATATCTTCTACGGCAGCATCCCCGTCTTTCGCGGCTTCGCCAGCCTGATGGACCCGGACCTCTATTCGCCGCTGCCGGACGATTGGAGCATCGGCATCGCCGATATCGTGGAATCAACAAAGGCAATCGCGCAAGCGCGCTACAAGGCCGTCAACATGGCGGGCGCCGCTGTGATTGCAGCGGTGACGAACGCGCTGGATGGCCGCGAGTTTCCCTTCGTGTTCGGCGGCGATGGGGCGAGCTTTGCGATCTCTCCAGCCGATTGCGAGCGCGCGCGCAACGCTCTCGCGGCGACCGCTGCCTGGGTCCAGGACGATCTCGACCTGGTGATGCGCGTGGCATTGGTTCCGGTTGCCGCGGTGCGTGCGCAGGGGTTTGATCTGCGCGTGGCCCGGTTCGGCCCCTCACCGAATTTATCCTACGCGATGTTTACCGGCGGGGGTCTCGGCTGGGCCGAAGCGGCAATGAAGCGCGGCGAGTTCGCCGTCGAGGCCGCGCCCTCGGGTACGCAGCCCGACCTGACCGGGCTATCGTGCCGGTTCGAGGAAATTCCCTCGGTGCGCGGCGTCATCCTTTCGGTGCTGATCGTGCCCGGGCGCGATGCAGAACCGGCTTTGTTTCGCAAACTGATCGAAGATGTCGTTGCACTGGTCGAGCGCAGTCCGGATGCGGGCCGGCCGGTGCCAACGGGTGGACCGCCGCTGCGCTGGCCTCCGGCCGGTGTCGAATTCGAAGCGCGTGCGCAACGTGGCGGGCCGCTGTTGAAGCGACGAATCGCGGTGCTGGCGCACACGTTGTTCGCCTATCTGATCATGCGATACGGCATCCGCGTCGGCGGCTTCGTGCCGAAGACCTACATCCAGCAGGTGGTCGAGAATTCCGACTTCCGCAAATATGACGATGGTTTACGCATGGTGCTCGATTGCACGCACGATCTGGAGCGCAAGCTGACGCAGCGACTAGCGGAGGCCGCCGCCGCGGGGGTGGCGCGCTATGGCCTGCACCGGCAGGACGCGGCGATGATGACGTGCTTCACGCCGTCAGCGCTGCGCAGCGATCATGTGCACTTCATCGATGGTGCGCGAGGCGGTTACGCGTCCGCCGCGACTGCATTGAAGGGAGCCGTAGCCTGATCTGACCGGGACCTCAGCGCTACTTTGAAACGCGCGCGCAGTTCTCGCGCGAATTGGTGTCGCTCATTTGCCCCATCGGGTTAAGCCGATCGATGCAGCGGTGCTTAAGCCGAACACTGTCATGGAGCAGCCGACCAGGGCGAACAGTGTCCAGGCCGGTGCGGTGATCGAGGCCAGCCACCAGCCGCCGATCCCAACGGTGAGAAGCCTTAGAGTCGACGCAAGCACAGGGCCGCCGACTTTTGCGGCGCCTTGCGAAGCAAAATAAAGGCAAGTGCCGATGCCAAAAAAGATAAACGTCGGCCCGGCCCAGGCAAAATACGAACTGGCCGCGCTCGTCACTCCGGGATCACGAGTAAACAGGGATATCCAGAGCGCAGGCTTGATTGCGACGATCAGTCCGACCAGGCCCACCGTCAGGCCGGACAGCGCGCCCGCGGTCCACGCCACGTGGCGCGCCCGCGTCACCAGTCCGGCACCGATTGCCATCCCAACCATCGGCACTGAGGCCACGCCGATCGCAAATGAAATCGGAATCAGCAGAAATTCAAGCCGCGCGCCTATGCCGTAGCCGGCCAGCATTTCGGTGCCGAAGCTGGCCAGGATTTTGGTGAAGATCAGGATCGTCATCACGCTCTGCAGCGGTGACAGGCATGCGATGGCGCCGACCTTCAGGATGTCGACAAGCATGCCCCGCCGAACACGGAAATTGGAAATATCGAGCGTCAGCCGGCTACGACCGCTGATGAGATACCATGACAGGAATGTCGCGCCGAGCGCGAACGCCGTGAGTTGGCCTGCGGCGACGCCGCGCATTCCAAACTGCGGAAAACCGACAAGACCGAGGCCGAGCGTACCGCCGACGATAATCTGAACCAGAGCCACGCCGACCAGCGTTATCGAGGGCAGTCTCATGTCGCCGGTACCTCGGAGCACCGATGCGAGCGTGTTGACCAGCCAAATCGCAATGGCGCCGGAGAAAAGCACCTGCGAATAGTTGCAGGCTTGTTCAAGCACGCCGCCCCTTCCACCCAACAGCGCAAAGAAATGCCGCCCCAGCAGCAGCATCATCGCCGTAAAGAACAGGCCTCCGCATGTGCCGATAACGGCCGCATGCAGCGCTAGGATCCCCGCGCGCTCGCGGTCTCCGGCGCCCAGCGCCCGACTGATCGCCGACGAAACACCACCCCCCATGGCGCCCGCCGACATCATCTGCGTAAGCATGACGAACGGAAAA
>JAICIT010000016.1 GCA_025960445.1 Bradyrhizobium sp.
ACGTGCTTGACCGCGGTCTTGGCCAGTACCTGCTGCACGGTCGTTGCGAAATTCTCAAGAACGATGATGGCTTCGGCGCCGGAATCCTTGAGCTGATGCTCCAGTTCGCGCGGCGTATAGAGCGGGTTGACGTTCACCACCGCGTAGCCGGCGCGCAGAACGGCGCTGGTAGCGACCGGATATTGCAGCACGTTGGGCATCATCAGGGCGACGCGGGCACCCTTCTGCAAGCCCTTGCTTTGCAAATAGGCGGCCAAGGCCTGCGACATCCGGTCGAGATCGCGGTAGGTGATCGCCTTGTCCATGCAGATGAATGCCTTGCGGTCGCTGAACTTCGCAAAGCTTTCCTCCAGCAATTCAACCAGAGACGCGTATTGAGTCACATCGATATCCGCGGGTACGCCGGCCGGATATTGCTTGAGCCAGATGCGCTCCATGTTTCCCTCCCATTGCCGCCGTTCTTCGGCGCGACCGCTTTATTACAGGCAATATTGGGCAATGCGTCGGCCATGGCAAGCGGCTGCGCGTTTGAGGGATGCATGCACATGAGAACGGCCGGAGCCGACCGGTTCGAAAACCGCGCTAACTGTGAGGTGCGGCTGTCTTTTGCTCCAGGGGCGAGGCGTCGCTGCTGGTGCTCTTGGCTCGGGTCGAAGGTTTTGCCACAGCCTTGGGCTTAGCCGGCTTTTCCATGCTGGCCGCGGATTTCTCGGCGGCTTTAGCGCCCGCACTGGGCTTGACGCTTGCCCGCTTGGTAGCGGCGGGCTTGGCGGCGGGTTTCGTCTCCGCCTTTTTATCGGACTTCTTGTCGGACTTGGGGTCGGCTCTCGACTCGGCCGCGCCATCAGGTTTCTTTGCGGCGACCTGCGTCTTCTTGCCGCGATGCCGCGATGTTTGCTTCTCGGAATCTGCGGCGACGGCAGCAATCAGTGCGGCGCCCGTTCGCGTCGGACCAGTGTAAACCGGAATAGGCTCGGATGGCGCGGGCGCCGCGGCAATTAGCTCCGATGGCTTCGGCATCGGCGGCTGCATGCCGGCGGCGAAGAACGTAAGGCCGCCTTCGCCGCTGCTCGATCCATTGCTGGCAATCGTATCCTCATCTTCGTCGCTGGCCGGCTTGTGCCGCTTGCCGCTGCACATCTCGTCGCGCAAATTCGGCGGCGAGGCGTCGACCGGAACCAGATTTTCGACCGTGCCGAGCGAGGGACGCAGCCACGACAGTGTGCTGTTTGAAAATCCGCGCTCGAGCAACTGGGCCGCTTTCACCGCGCGCGCCTGGCCGGAGGAAGCGCCGAGCACCACCGCGATCAGCCGCTTGCCGTCGCGGGTGGCCGAGGCGACCAGATTATAACCCGACGCACAGATGAAGCCGGTCTTGAACCCGTCGGCGCCGGGATAGCGTCCAATCAGCTTGTTGAAATTCTGCGTGATCCTGTGGCCAAAGCGGATCGACGGAATGTGAACGAAGTATTCGTATTCGGGCAGGTCCCGGATGATCGCGCGCGCCAGGATTGCAAGGTCCCTTGCGGAAGTAATCTGACGGTCGTCAGGCAGGCCGTTCGGATTGACGTAGCTCGTCTGCGTCATGCCGAGCCGCTGCGCGTTCTCGTTCATTAGCGCGGAAAAACCATCGATGGAGCCGCCGACGCCTTCAGCCAACACCACGGCCATGTCGTTGGCCGATTTCACCAGCATCATCTTGAGGGCGTTATCCACCGTCACCTGAGTGCCCGGCCGTAAACCCATCTTCGATGGCGACTGAGATGCGGCGGCCGGCGACACGGTGAATACCGTGTCAAGCGTAATGCGCCCCTCCTTCACAGCCTTGAGCGTGACATACGCCGTCATCAGCTTCGTCACGGATGCAGGGTACCAGGGATACGTGGCGTTCTGGGCTTCCAGCACCTTTCCGGAATCGGCCTCAACGACCAGCAGCGCTTCCGCCTGCGCGAGGCGCGGGAGAACCACGACAAGCGTCGCGATCACGGCGATCCAACGGAACGAGGAGTTTCGAAATAATAGGCGAGGAAGATGCACTATCCGATTCCGGTCCTTTGAGACCGCCTGTGATGAGGAGGTCCTGATGTGAGATTCAGGTTTCAAGCGTGTCCGGGTGCCTCGGCGACCGCGAACTCAAACTTATACCGCGCTACCTATCGATAACAAGGTTATGCAATTAAATCGTGGACGAAATGGGTCGAATTTCGACGGTGCCTCGATGATGTTCGCGTCAACTCTTCGCAGGTGATCTTCGCGGCAAGGCTAGCGGTTCATGCGGGAACGCTGGCAGGCGCATTCTCCTGGATCATGAATTGCGCTCTCGCGAGTTCGGCGAAACGGCCGCCTTTCGCCACCAGTTCATCGAAAGTTCCACTTTCGATCACGCGGCCGCCATCGAACACGAGGATGCGCGTGGCATTGCGTATGGTCGAAAGGCGATGAGCGATCACGAATGTGGTGCGTCCCTTCATCACCTCGTCAAGCGCGGTATTGAGCTTGGCTTCGGTAATCGCATCCAGCGCGCTGGTCGCCTCGTCGAGAATCAGAACAGGCGGATCTTTCAACAGCGCCCGTGCAATCGAGAGCCGCTGCCGCTCACCGCCCGATAGCATGCGCCCACGCTCGCCGGCGCTGGTCTGGAATCCCTGATCGCCACGCTCGATGAATTCCAGCGCCTGCGCGCGCGTCGCCGCAATCCGCAGTTCCTCCTCGGTCGCGTCCGGCTTTCCGACCCGCAGATTGTCGGCGATCGAGCGATCGAACAACAGCGCTTCCTGGAACACCACACCGATGTTCCGCCGCAACGCGGTCAAGGTGAGGCCGCGCACGTCCATGCCGTCTATCTTGATGAAACCGGCCTGCGGATCGAAGGCGCGATGCAACAGAGCGACCGCGGTCGATTTTCCGGCGCCGGTCGGGCCGACCAGAGCGATCGTCTGTCCGGGCAGGGCGGTGAATGAAAGTCCTTCAACCGCCGGCCGGTTGCCGCCGTAGCTAAAGGAGACATCGTGGAATTCAACCAACCCTGAAAGTCGGCCGGCATCGATGGCGTCGGGCCGGTCGCGCACGGCTGGCACCTCATCGAGCACCTTGAAGAATTCCTGCAGCCGCGGCGCCTCCATGAATACATTGTTGATGAATGAGACAACCTGTTCGAGCTTTCCGATCAACATCGTGGCGAAACTCACGAACATCACGATCTCGCCGATGCTGGTGAGGCCCTGCTGATGCAGCGCGATGCCGACGGTGAAAATTGCCAGCACGACAATGGTGGTCGAGGCCTTGGTGATCACGCTAACCACGGCCCACCACGACAAGACCGGCATCTGTAACGCCAGCAACTGGTCGGCGACGAAGCGCAGGCCCTGGACCTCGGCATCGATACGCACGAAGCTTTGCACCAGCGCGACGTTGCCGAGCGCGTCCGATGCGCGCGCGGAAAGATCGGTATAGTGCGCTTCGACTTCGTTCTGCATGCCGTGAGTTTTGCGCACGACCAGCGTCGTCAGCAGGGTGAACACCACGCACAAAACGAACAGCAGCCCGGCCAGTCGCCAGTTGATGTAAAACGAAAGCGGCAGCAGCACCACCAGCGACATGATCGCGGCGAAATGCTCGCGGAAAAATCCGAGCCACAGGCGCCACAGCGAGTCCGTGCCGTTCAGCATGACCTTCATCAGCCGGCCGGAATGGATGCCGGTGTGGAAAGTCAGCGGCAATTGCATGACATGCTCGAAATAATCCGTCAGCACGACCTGGCGCTGTCGATGCGCGAGCCGATCTGCGTGCAGCGCCACCGCCGCGCTGCTTCCGATCGTGAACAGGCCGAACGCCGCCCAGGCGATCAAAAGCTGCCATGCCGAATACGAGCCGGCGGATGGATTGCCGGACAGGACATCCACGATGCGGCCGAACAGCACCGGCTCGGCGAACTGCGCGCCAGCCAGCAGCAGGTTGGCGCCGGCCAGGATCCAACCCAGCCGCGCCTCTTTGCCTAATAGCTCGAGGACGCGCGCATAAAGCCTAAAAAGTGACATGCGTTCTGGGATCAAGGGGACCGGTTGCGATGCTGTGCGATGGGTTCTGGGGATGCATTCTAGTCGGGGTCGCCGGCGAGATACAGGGGCCGGTGACGGTTTGCTTAATTGATCAGCCGGCTATCCAGCGGAGGCAGAAATGAATCGTCGAATACATCCGGCGCGGCAGGGCGTTTGGTAAATTTGAAACCCTCGCCGACCTGATCGATCGAGCGGTCGAGCCGGGCGAGGTCGACACCGCCGATGCCATTGCGCTTGACCTCGCTGGTAACGATGTTTTCGCCGATCAACGTGCGCAGCCGTTCAAGTTCCAGATCGCGCGAGCCCCCCTCCATCCGGCTGACGACTTCATCGATCGCGGGCCCGGGTTTTTTGATGGCAAGATCGGTTCCGGCGATCACCGCGCGCACGAAGCCTTTCACCGCAACGGGTTTGCCGGCCGCCAACGCCGGATTGACGATGACAGCGAAACCATACGCTTCGCAGCCATAGTCGGCGTAGCGAAGCACCGCAAGATCATCCGCCGGAATGCCGCGGTCCCTGAGATTGACGCCCGACAAATACGAAAACCCGGTCACTGCATCGACCTGGCCCGCCGATAGCATCGGCTCGCGCACGACCGCGGCGATCTTGGTCTGCTTCACGCCAGCTAATTTGATTCCGTTCTGTCGCGCCAGCGCCGGCCACAGTCTGATGGACAGATCGCGCTCGGCGACGCCGAGCGTCTTGCCATCGAGATCGGCGAGCGCGCGGATGCCTCGGCTCTTGCGCGCGATGATGGCGTAGGGCGATTGGTTGAACAGCACGAATATCGCCTTGACCGGCGGCGCATCGGGTTTACCGCGGAACCGTATCAGCTCGTTGATGTCGACCAGCGCAAAATCACTGGTGCCGCTGGCAACGCGGGCGATCGCATCGGGCGAGCCGCTGGCGATGTTGATGGTGACCGCGAGGCCTTCGGCTCCGAACAAGCCGTTGGAGGCTGCCATCACAAAAGGCGCCGCCGCCGCATCGATCGGACGATCGAGGGAGAACTGGATTGCGATCGGCTGCCGGGCCTGGGTTTGCGCCCGAAGCTCGCCCGGCCCGAGACACGCCACGCCGAACAAGCCCGTGAGCAAAGCCAGGACGTATCGGGCCGCGATCGTCGAACGTGCACGCATGGCGACTACTTCAAGGCCAGCGCATGAGGTCGCGCGAGCAGCTGGCAATGTGAGACATCGAACCTGAACGATCGATGAGCAAAGGGCGTGACAGGCGCACCGGTTGCGGCATCAGCCGTCAGGCTCACCAACGCCCTCAAGATCGTACGGTTCGATATTCCGACTGCCTCTGCGCTTCGGCGGCCATCCAGCCGGCTCAGGCGATCCCGGCAAGCCTTTGTTCATGTTTTGTGGCGGTGGCCGTTAACACCCTGGCCACGGGTTTGGCCTAATTTCGCGCGATGAGTGATTCGCTGGAACGGCTCTACCGAGCGGTGATCGCGGCCAAGGATCTCGATCCGGCAGTTTCGCGAACCGCACGGCTGTTTCAGCGCGGCCCGGCCAAGATGGCCAAGAAACTGGCCGAAGAGGCAATCGAGGTCGTGATCGACGCGGTCAACGGCAATTCGAACGCCGTGGTCCGGGAGAGCGCCGATCTCTTCTACAACCTCATGGTGCTGTGGGCTGAGGCCGGTGTCCGGCCGGAGGACGTTTGGCGCGAAATGGCGCGCCGCGAGCATTTGCTTGGCATCGCCGAGAAGATGCCGAAATCGGCCATGAAAATGCCTAAAGCTTCCCCGTCGCGGATCGGCCGGCCGACGATTGTCACGCTTCAGGGCCGCAGGGTTCGCAAGCGCCACTGAGATCGATCCATCTTAGCCGATTGCCGGCATGGACAAATCCGCTCCATGATGGTTCATCGCGCCATGCTGAGACGGATTTACGACTGGTGCATTGACTCCGCCCACAAGCCCTACGCGCTCTGGCTGATGGGAGCCGTGGCGTTCGCGGAAAGCTCGTTCTTTCCGGTTCCACCCGATGTGATGTTGATCCCGATGTCGCTGGCGCGGCCGCGACGCGCATGGCTCTATGCTTTGGTCTGCACGGCGGCCTCGGTGGTGGGCGGCATTCTCGGCTATGCGATCGGGGCGCTGCTCTACGATTCGGTCGGACACTGGTTGATCCAGATCTACGGCTATGGCGACAAGGTCGAAGCCTTTCGCGCCGGCTACGCCGAATATGGCGCATGGATTATTCTGCTGAAGGGCCTCACTCCGATTCCCTATAAGCTCGTGACCATCACGTCGGGCTTTGCCAACTACAACATCTGGCTGTTCATCGCGCTCTCGGTGATTGCGCGCGGGGGGAGGTTTTTTGTGGTGGCGATCCTGCTCAACCGCTACGGTGACTGGATCCGACTGCGCATCGAAAAGCATCTCGGCCTCTGGGTGGCCTTGGGGGCTGCCGTCCTCCTGCTTGGCTTTATCATTGCGTTTCGCGTCTTTTGAATTGCCGAGAAGCGCTTTGCGGTTTGGAGGCATCAGGCTACGTTTCGTCTCATGATCGCTCGACCGCATATCCTCGCTCAGGCGAGAGCTCATGTAACCACTGCGATGTTGGCGGCATCGGTCGTGCTGATCGCCACGGCCAGTGCGTGGTCGCAAGCAACCGCTCCGGCATCTTCAGTTGATGTCCCGCCTCCCACCCAGCAAACCATCCCGCAGCAGGATGCGCCGGCAACGCCGCAGCCGTCCCGCGAAGAGAATCCGGGATTGTTGAACGAACTTGGAAAAATGTTCGATAAGCTCCCCAGTCTGAAAAGTTCGCAGCAGACCATCGAGGACCTGAATGCCCGCGCCCGCGACGCTGCGTCCTGGCTGGCAAAGCCATCCTCGCTGGTGAGCGGTCGGATCATCTGTCCGGTTTCGGCTAACGGCGCGGCGGACTGCAAGCTTGGCGCCGACAAGCTGTGCCAGACAAAGGGATTCAAGGAAGGCAAGAGCCTCAATGTCGATGCGGCCCAGACTTGCTCGGCGAAAGTACTGATCCCCGGCCGAACGCGAAAGCCGGACGACTGCCGCACTGACAATTACGTCACCAGCGCATTGTGCCAGTAGGATCGCTCTCGAAGGAGCGGTTGCCTTTTTGATATGATGTCTGGCATCTTTCAGACGCAAACGTATCCCGCCTCGTTGCTATATTGAGCCAAAGGAATTTCTCGCATGTCCATGCCTGGCGTGTTCAACGGCCGCCTGTCGATTCCAGTGATCGGTGCGCCGCTGTTTATTATTTCAGTGCCCGATCTCGTGATCGCGCAATGCAAGGCAGGCGTGGTTGGATCGTTTCCGGCGCTGAACGCGCGACCGCCCGCGCTGCTCGACGAATGGCTGGTGAGGATCAAGCAAGAGCTTGCAGCCTACGACAAGGCGAATCCCGATCGCCCCTCGGCTCCGTTCGCGGTAAACCAGATCGTACACCGGTCGAACAATCGGCTCGAACAAGATCTCGCGGTTTGCGAGAAGCACCAGGTGCCGATCATCATCACCTCACTGGGCGCCCGTGAAGAGCTCAACCAGGCCGCGCATCGCTGGGGCGGCATCGTCTTTCATGACGTGATCAACCAGAAGTTCGCTCACAAGGCGATCGAGAAGGGCGCGGACGGTCTGATCCTGGTGTCTGCGGGCGCTGGCGGCCATGCCGGCGAAATATCGCCATTCGCATTCGTGGCAGAGACCCGGCAATGGTTCGATGGGCCCATCGCGCTCTCGGGCGCAATCGGGACCGGCCGCGCGATCCGCGCCGCCCGGCTGCTCGGGGCCGACTTCGCCTATATCGGTTCGGCCTTCATTGCCACCGCCGAGGCCAACGCGGTGGAAGGCTACAAGCAGATGATCACCAGCTCCGGCGCCGAAGACATCGTCTATTCAAACCTGTTTACCGGCGTGCACGGCAACTACCTGAAGCCCTCGATCGTCGCAGCCGGCATGGATCCGGAAAACCTGCCGCAATCGGATGCGTCGAAAATGAGCTTTGGTACCGATGCGTCGGGCGAGCGCGCCAAGCCAAAGGCATGGAAGGAAATCTGGGGCAGTGGCCAGGGCGTCGGCAGTATCGGCAAGATCGTACCGGCGTCCGAATTGATCGCCCGATTCAAAAAGGAATATGACGAAGCGATCGATCCGCCGTTCTAGCCCACGGCGAGCCATGATGACGCCATAAGTGAGCCGCGAACGAGGGCAAAAAGTTCCGTTCGCGCGGAACCGACTGGCGCCACTAGAGTTTGTCCCCGTCAGGGGTTGCATGAACAAGGTCGAAACAACAGCCGGCAAGGCGAAATCCGGGATCTGGGGGCTTGACGATATTTTGTCGGGCGGGTTCAGCCGTGGCCATATCTTCCTTGTGGAAGGCGCGCCGGGCACCGGGAAGACGACTGTAGCGCTGCAATTTCTGCTCGAAGGCGCGAGGTCCGGTGAGAAATGCCTCTATGTCACGCTATCCGAAACGGAACGCGAGTTGCGCGACGGCGCCGCCTCTCACGGCTGGTCGCTCGACAGCGGCATTGAAGTGTTCGAACTATTGCCGCCGGAAAGCCTGCTGGATTCCGAGCAGCAGCAGAGCTTGCTCTATTCGTCAGATCTCGAACTCGGCGAAACCACAAAACAAATTTTCGAAGCCGTCGAACGCGCGCGACCGAGCCGCGTCGTTCTCGACAGCCTCTCCGAAATCAGATTGCTGGCACAAAGCTCGCTACGTTATCGACGGCAGATTCTGGCGATCAAGCACTATTTCGCGAAATACAACACCACAGTGATGATGCTCGACGATCTTACCGCCGAGGTTGCCGACAAGACGGTGCACAGCGTCGCTCACGGCGTGCTCCGGCTCGAGGAACTGGCACCGGCTTACGGTGCCGAGCGACGCCGCATGCGCGTAATCAAGTACCGAGGCGTGAAGTTTCGTGGTGGCTATCACGATGCGACGATTACTACCGGCGGCTTCAACGTGTTTCCCCGACTGGTAGCATCGGAATATCGCGCCAATTTTGAGCGCAGCACGATGTCGAGCGGCATTCCCGAGTTCGACCGGCTGCTCGGCGGCGGCGTCGAGACCGGTTCGAGCACATTGGTGCTCGGTCCCGCCGGCACCGGCAAATCCCTCGCCGCCATCGTCTTCATCGTTGCGGCGATCGAGCGAGGCGAAAGGGCTGCGCTGTTCGTGTTCGATGAGGAACTTGGGCTTCTATTCTCGCGCATGACAGCGCTCGGCATCGACCTGGAAGCCATGCAGCGCAGCGGCGTTCTGTTTGTTGAACAGGTCGATGCCGCGGAACTATCGCCTGGCGAGTTTGCCCACCGAGTTCGCAAACGAGTGGACGAGGACAAGATCAGGACCGTGGTGATCGATAGTTTGAATGGCTATCAGGCGGCGATGCCCGAGGAGAATTCTCTTATTCTTCATATTCACGAACTGCTGCAATATCTGAACCGGCGCGGTGCGGCAACGTTCATCACCGTGGCGCAGCATGGCCTCGTCGGCGACATGAAGGCCCCTGTAGATGTGACCTATCTGGCTGATACCGTCATACTGTTGCGCTATTTCGAGGCGCTCGGCTCTGTTCGACGCGCCATGTCGATCATCAAGAAACGCACCGGCGAGCATGAAGCGACGATCCGGGAATACCGCATCGATGAGCGTGGTCTGACCATCGGAGAGCCGCTGGAGGGATTTCAAGGCGTGCTTCGTGGTGTTCCTGTCTATATCGGCGGAGGACAGCCGTTACTGGAGGAGCAAACGGCGTGAGAGCGGGTGCGTCGTCCGAACGTGCGGTCATCCTCGCTCCGACCGGACGGGATGCGTCGGTGGCCGCGGCATTGATCACCGAAGCGGGTTACTACGCCACGGTCTGCGCCGACCTGGTGGCGCTGATGCACGAAGTAGAGCGGGGCGCGGGTCTCGCAGTCATTGCCGACGAGGCGATCAAGACCGCGGATCTCCGCCGATTGACGCAGTGGCTGAACGAGCAGCCATCATGGTCGGATTTTCCGATCGTGCTGTTGACGCGCCAAGGTGGCGGTCCCGAGCGCAATCCGGACGCGATGCGGCTCGGACAGGCTTTGGGCAACGTCACCTTCATTGAACGGCCGTTTCATCCGACCACGCTGGTAAGCATTGTCGGATCGGCCGTAAGAGGTCGGCGCCGACAATACCAAACACGCGCCATTCTCGAGGATCTCAGGGAGAGCGAGGGCCTGTTGCAGACCGCGCTGAACGCCGGTCATCTCGGCGCACTCGAGCTGCACTTACCCGAACTGGAGTTGGAAGCTTCGGACACCTGCAAGCAATTTTTCGGGCGCAGGCCGGATGAGCCGTTCTCATACGACGACCTGCTGGCCTCCGTTCATCCCGACGACCGGGCGCGGCGCAACCGGGTGCTGGAAACCACCATTAGGAGTGGAGGGGACTACAGCATCGAGTACCGCAATATCTGGCCCGACGGCTCGCAGCATTGGGTGGACGTTCGGGCCCGCGCGGTCCGACGGCTCGATGGCAGCATCAAATCGCTTGTCGGCGTGTCGTCCGATATCACGGCCCGCAAGGTCGCGGAAATCGAACGCGAAAACTTGCTGGCGCAGCTCGCCGCTGAACGCACCGCGCTGGCAGAACTGACCGCCACCCTCGAACAGCGCGTCGAGCAGCGCACCGCCGACCTGATGAAGGAAGTCGCCGCGCGTGAAAAGGCGCAGGAGCAATTGCGCCAGGCTCAAAAGATGGAGACCATTGGTCAGCTCACCGGCGGCGTCGCTCACGATTTCAACAATCTTTTAATGGCGGTGATGGGTAATCTCGATCTGCTACGCAAGCGGATCCCCAGCGATCCGCGGCTGCATCGGCTAATCGATGGGGCCCTGCAGGGCGCGGAGCGCGGCGCCTCGCTGACCCAACGCCTGCTGGCATTCGCACGCCAACAGGATCTAAGAGCCGTGCCCGTCGATCTGCGTGGCCTGATCAACGGCATGATCGATTTGCTGGAGCGTTCTTTGGGACCGCGCGTGCAGCTCCGTCTGCAAATCCCGGAGGGATTGCCGCCGGCCCGGGTCGACGCCAACCAGCTTGAACTTGCCATTCTCAATCTTGCAATCAATGCCCGCGACGCCATGCCCGACGGCGGCTCGATCAGGCTCGAAGTCTCCGAAGTGCAGGCGAATAGCGACCCCGCGCTGCGGCCCGGCCGCTACTTGAAACTTTCCGTAATCGATAGCGGCAAGGGCATGAGTCCGGACATACTGAAGCGGGCCGTCGAGCCGTTCTTCTCCTCAAAGCCGCTCGGCAAAGGCACTGGCCTCGGCCTGTCGATGGTGCACGGGCTTGCGGTACAGCTTGGTGGCGCGCTGCAGTTGTCGAGCGCGGTGGGGAAGGGAACGACCGCAACGCTGATCCTGCCGGTGGCGACTGCCGTCCCCGAAACCGACAGTCCCGCGCAAAGGTCGCAAAAGGTCAATCGCTCGGCAGTGATCCTGTTTGTCGACGACGATCCCCTGATAGTGCTTTCGACCACCGAAATGCTGGAGGACCTCGGCCATCAAGTTATTGGCGCCAGCTCCGGCGTGCACGCACTCGACATCATCAGGAGCGAGCAGCCGCTCGATTTGATGATGACGGATCACGTGATGCCGGGCATGACCGGCATTGAGCTGGCGGCTGCGTCGCGTCAGTTGCGGCCGTCATTGCCGATCCTGCTGGCCACAGGCTACGCCGAATTGCCCGAGGGGACCCAGCTCGACCTGCCGAGATTGGCAAAGCCCTATCATCAGGACCAGTTGCGCGATCGGCTCGATCAGCTCCTCGGCTAAGCGCGCCCGGGGCGCGCACGTGCGTCGACACCTCCGTATCCGCGATATAAGCAGGCCTTAACTCGCCATTAACCATCCGGCTTGATGAATTCAGGGCGAAGTCGGCCCGTGGCGGGTCGCGCTCAACCGCTGAAAGGGCTGAGCCATGAACTATGATGCGACGCCTGAAAAAGCCGCCGCGACCATTGACGAGATAAGGCGGCGGGTCAGTAACGCACTCGAGCGGCATCCGCTCTGTCGAAACGTCCAATTCGAAATCGTCTCGACGACCAGGTCCAGCAAGGGCAGCAACTGGACCATCAGCATGCAGTCCATTGCGCCCGATGCGCTGTGGGAGGCCTCTGCTATTGTTGCCGATATTCAGGACGCCTACGACCTCTCGGCAGCCGCTCAATTTCGATCTCGCTGATCGCTGTTGGGCTCAATCCTTATGCGAACGCCGGCCCGGCCCCAGGCAGTGGGTTGTGGATGGCGGCTCACCCCAGCCCCAATTTCGCCCACGCACGGCACGGTTAAGCCTTAATTGGTGCCCAGTGTTCGGACAATGATTTGGCCGCAAGCCCCGGACGGAGAACCGTTTGACAAGAGTCATTACACTTATCGCGCTGAGCTGTGTGCTCCTCGCCGGCGCGGCGGCCGTCAGCATTCTGGGCCGAGATAGCGTCCCGGCGGCCAAAGCCGATATGAATTCTCCGGTCGTCAAGAGCCCGATCGCCAATCGGGAAAGCAAGCAGGATCGGCTCGCCGTCACCAACATCGCGGTGGCCTCGCTTGAGCCTGCGCCGATACAGACGCTGAGCGAGCCCTTGCGGCAGGCCTTTGCATCGACCGGATCCGCCGACATCGTGCAGCCAAAAGCAGTGGCTATCCCGGCACCGCAGAAGCCGAAGCCGGTCGCGAAGCCCGCCGCGGCGAAACCTTACGCGCTGCTCAGTGACGTGCAGATTGCCGGGATCAAGGAGCGCCTCCGCCTCTCGTCCGACCAGGAATATTATTGGCCGGCGGTGGAAAATGCGCTGCGCGCGGTCGCCCGGAAGATTCATTCTACGCGCCACGCCGATCCCCATGTCGCCGGTGCGGCGCCGATCGATCCCGATTCCGCTGAAGTCCAGCAATTGAAATCGGCAGCGATGCCGCTGTTGTTTCAATTGCGCGAAGACCAGAAGCAGGAAGTGCGCACGCTTGCCCGCCTGATCGGACTCGAAAAGGTCGCGGCGCAGATTTAGAGCGAGCATCGGACGACCATCGGATGCACAGCGCCACGCGGATGGTTTGTTTGCGGTTCAATGTTAAAAAGTGAACAGACGAGCCTGCCCGGTTTCCACACAATGCCGCCCATTGCTTAGCTACCGATGTAATTGCTTAGCGACTTCTCCGCCCGGCCTGATGGCCGGGCGTTTTCTTTTCCGGCCAGTCGAACGCAGCCAATCGAGGTTGATTGCACCGCAGCCCGAATATTGAGCCCGAACCTCTCGCTATGGGTTGCGTCTCTCCTTCTATCTCGCATTCTGATTTGCCCGACAGGCGCTCCGGGAAATCACTGTCCAGCCCATCTGCAAAAACATTTCCGTTCTCGCTTGATGCAAATCACTTCATAAGAGCGGCCGTCTCGTCCCACCAAGAGGGGCGGCTCGCGATCGTCACGAACGCGGGACGGGATGCAATGGACGCTGATCTGCCGCTGACGAACGGCACGTGATGTGGACGATGAAGTCGTGTGGTTCTGACGCCTCGACGCTGGCATCAAGTTGGCGGGAAGTGTCCCGCCGATGACGGTGACAAAAAAGCCCGATCACCGGGAAGAGCGCGATATAAGTCGTAAACTATTGC
>JAICIT010000017.1 GCA_025960445.1 Bradyrhizobium sp.
CTGACATTCGCGAGAGAACCGGACGGCATCTACGACCTGATCGTCGTCGATGCCTATTCCTCGGACGCAATCCCGATCCATCTCGCCACCGAACAGGCAATGGCGATTTACAAAGCCAAGCTCGCGCCGCACGGCGCGGTACTGATGCACGTCTCCAACCGCCACCTGGAGCTCGCCAGTGTCGTCGTCGGCATCGCCGGCGCCAACGACCTGAATAGCTGGGTCTTCAACGAGGACTCAGATCGCGACAACGAATACATTTTCGCGACGCAAGTCGTTGTTTCCGCTCGCGACGAGGACGACGTCGGCACGCTCGCCACATCTGGGCAGTGGGCTTTGACCGAAGCCGACGACAAACAGAGCGTATGGACCGACGATTATTCCAACGTGCTTGGGGCGGTGTTGCGACGGCTGCGTCCTAACGAAGAGTAATGGGCGCCTCCTAAATCGTTGCATGCTTGATCGAAGAACCCGCCTCAGAGATGGTGCGCGATCTGTGCAATCTTCTGGCGCACACCTTGCGCAAAGCTGATACGCTTTACCGGTGTGCATCCACGTTCGATGATGGCGCGAATGCAAAGGCGAGAGTTCATTACACTTCTCGGCGGCGCGGCAATTGTTTTGCCGCGCCCTGCGGCGGGGCAGCAGCATTTCACGATCGGGCTGCTCAACACCGGCGCCAGCACGGTCTTCGTCGGGCCGTTTATGGCCAAACTCGAGGAGCTCGGCTATCGTGAAGGCAAGAATGTTGTTCTCGACCGCAAGTTTGCAGAGGGTAGCACGGAGCGCTTAAACGAATTTGCCGCAGACCTGGTACGCAAACGTGTGGACGTTATCGTTACCCTCGGGACGCCCGCCGCATTCGCTGCCAAGAAGGCCACCAGCACAATTCCCATCGTGCTAGGAGCGATTAGCGACCCCGTCGGCGTCGGTGTTGTCGCAAGTCTCGCCCGCCCCGGCGGAAATGCGACGGGCAACTCGTTGATGGCGCCTGAATTGAGCGCCAAACGTCTGGAAATACTTCGCGCGCTCGCACCAGGAATCTCGCGCTTTGCCATCCTGTGGGATTCATCAAATCCCGGCATGGCCGCGCGCGTTCACGAAACCGAAATAGCGGCCGATCAGTCGCACGTTTTTCTTCACGTGGTTGGGCCGAGGAATATTGATGAGCTGGAGGCCGCCTTCACAGAGCTGCTGAATCTGCATCCGGATGCGCTGCTGGTGACGACCGAGACGTTCACACGGCAGCATCTTGCCCGGATTCTCGACTTTGCGAATCGAAATAAAATTCCAGCGATGTTCGAGGATAGTTCATACGTCGATGCTGGCGGGCTGATGTCCTATGGGCCCGACTATCAGGAGGTGTTCCGGACCGCGGCCGTATTCGTAGACAAGATCTTGAAAGGGGCGAAGCCCGCGGACCTGCCGATCCAGCAGCCGACGAAATTCCAGCTCGTCATCAATCTCAAGACCGCGACGGCGGTCGGGGTGGAAATTCCCCCGACTCTGCTGACCATGGCTGACCGGGTGATCGAATGAAAGCCGAGCGAGTTGCGATGCGCGGGGGTCCATCGGCCAGGATCAAAGCTCGCCGACAGGGTACGAATTCCGGCTCAGGAGATGAGCGATGTCCGAAACCGACAAGGTGTTCACCGGCTCGATTGCGGAAAATTACGACCGCTATCTGGTGCCCCTGATATTTGAAAGCTTCGCGCAGGACATTGCGCGTCGGGTGGCCGGGCTCTCGCCCGGTGCGGTCTTGGAAACCGCTGCCGGAAGTGGCGTCGTCGCCCGGGCATTGGCCCCACTGCTTTCCCGGGATGCCCGCTATGTAGTGACCGACCTCAACCAGCCAATGCTTGACTACGCGGCCAGCCGACAGCCGCCGGACAGCCGCATCAGCTGGCGCCAGGCCGATGCACTGGCTTTGCCTTTTGAGCCGGGCAGCTTCGATGTCGTCTGTTGCCAATTTGGCGTGATGTTTTTTCCCGATCGCCACTCCGGATTCCTCGAGGCGAGACGCGTGTTGAAGCCAGGTGGATCTTTCGTATTCAACGTTTGGGATCGGATCGAAGAGAACGTGTTCGCGAACGATGTCACCAACGCGCTCGCCGAGATTTTTCCGGGCGACCCGCCGCGCTTTTTGGCGCGAACGCCGCATGGCTATCACGACACTGCAGTGATCAAGCGCGAGCTGAACGCGGCAGGCTTCTCCAGTGTGGCTATTGACACCAAAGCCGAGCAAAGCCGCGCATCTTCACCGCGCCATCCTGCCGTTGCTTACTGCCAGGGAACTCCGTTGCGGAACGAGATTGAAGCCAGAGACGCGAACAAGCTGGAGAGCGCAACAGACTGGGCGACGGCCAGGATCGCCGACAGGCACGGCAGTGGCGAAGTTGCGGCAAAAATCCAGGCTCACATCGTCATGGCCAGGGTGTAGCCCCACGCCGCTGAGGCCTCCGCACTAACGCAAGGGGCTCGAGCCGACTATCCGGCGCGAGCCAGGTTAAGCGCTAGTCCTGATACGAGAACAGGCCGCGTGATTGATAATACGGGCGCGGCGCATAGCCCTGCTGAGCGCCATATTGAGGCGCGTAGCCGCCGTTCTGGTAGTACTGATACTGCGGCTGCGGACTCGCCTGCGCGCCGTAGAGCCGGCGAGTGCCGCGCGGCGCCGGGTAGCGCGCGCCATCCGAACTGCCGTCTGCCGGATAGATGTAATTGTCATCCGGCCGTTCCTGCGCATACCGGCCTGACGATTGCTGCCTCGGCGTCAGCACGATGGGATCGCCGGCGCCGTCGTATTGCGGAGCGTATTGATCTGTCTGCTCGCGGCGCGCGACGGCGGTGTTGCCACGGCCCCGCGGGTGACGCGCCAGCGCGATCTGAGATGAACCGGTCAGCGTCACAGTGGTGTTGAGGACGCCGTCTTTTTCAACCAACGCATAGAGGGTGGAAGCGTTGTCGCGGGATAATCGCACGCAGCCGTGCGAAACCGGCGAGCCGAGGCTTCCTTCGGATTCTGTGCCGTGGATGGCGTGGCCAATTTTGGTGAAAAAGATTGAATGCGGCATCGGTGCGTCGTCGAATTCCTTTGAGAAATGGTCTTCCTCCATCCGGAACGTGCGGAACGTGCCGTTCGGCGTCTCGTGCGAAGGATTGCCGGTGGAAACCGGCCAGTGGTAGCGCTCGACGCCATCGACCGCCACGGTCATCATCTGTTCGCTTTTGTCGACGGTGATGGAGATTTTGGCCTGAGCCGCGTCGGTGGCGGCGAAAAGTGCGAGACCAGCACAAGCAACGAGAAGGGAACGCATGTTTGGTTTGGCCTCCAGCCTTGATTTCAACGCCACTCACCGTCCCCGCATCTAATATGCTCGAAATTCGGCTTTGGTTCCAGCGAACTGCCGAGCACCGTCCCAGCGGGGTTTGAATTATCGTCAATACCGGGTAGGGCGCAAACATGGCGGCGGAGCGATTTGCGGGAGCGGTCGGCCCCAACTTCTCGTGAGCGGACCGTCGGCAAGGCCGCGAACCGGCCCCTATCTGAACAACTTTGAGGCAACCCGAAGGATGACCGGTGCGTCCGTCCGCGAAGGCGGCTCAGTTCTTCAGCCGATATCCGGTCTTGAAGATCCACCACACCGCGACCATGCAGATGGCGAGAAATGCCAAGGTCATGCCGACACTCAAGCCCACGCTTACGTCGGAGATTTCGTAGAAGCTCCAGCGGAAGCCGCTGATCAGGTAGACCACCGGGTTAAGCAGGCTGATGGTGCGCCATGTGGGCGGCAGCATGTTTACGGAATAGAAGCTGCCGCCAAGGAAGGTCAAAGGCGTGACCACCAGCATCGGAATCATCTGCAGCTTTTCGAAACCATCCGCCCAGATGCCTATAATGAATCCGAACAGGCTGAAGGTCACGGCGGTCAGCACCAGGAACGCCAACATCCAGAACGGATGGTGAATGTGCAACGGCACGAACAGCCCGGCGGTGGCGAGTATAATCAGGCCGAGAATGATCGACTTGGTCGCGGCCGCGCCGACATAGCCCAGCACGATCTCGTAATAGGAGATCGGCGCGGACAGCAACTCGTAGATGGTGCCGACGAATTTCGGGAAATAAATCCCGAACGAAGCGTTGGCAATGCTCTGCGTCAGCACCGACAGCATCACCAGCCCGGGCACGATGAAGGTCCCATAGCTGACGCCTTCTACCTGCGTGATGCGCGAACCGATCGCCGACCCGAACACCACGAAATACAGCGAGGTCGAGACCACAGGCGAAACGATGCTTTGCAGCAGCGTGCGCCAGGTGCGCGCCATTTCGAACAGGTAGATTGCCTGGATCGCCCTGATATTCATGGCGTCCTCACCAGGCTGACAAAGATGTCTTCCAGCGACGTCTGGGTGGTCTCGAGATCGGAGAATTTGATGCCGGCCGCGCGCAAATCGCCGAGCAGGCTGGTGATGCCGGTGCGTTCGCCCTTGGTATCATAGCTGTAGATCAGTTCGGACCCGTCGTCGGATAGTTCGAGTTTGTAAGGCGAAAGCGCGGGCGGGATCGCCTCGATGCTGCTTTGCAGTTGCAATCTAAGCTGCTTCTTGCCGAGCTTTTGCATCAGGCTCGCCTTGTCCTCGACCAGAATGATTTCACCTTTGTTGATGACACCGATGCGATCCGCCATTTCCTCGGCCTCATCGATGTAATGCGTCGTGAGAATGATGGTGACGCCGGAAGCCTGTAGCCTGCGCACCACCTCCCACATTCCCTTGCGCAATTCCACGTCGACGCCCGCGGTGGGCTCATCCAGAAACAGCACTTGCGGCTCGTGCGAGAGCGCCTTGGCGATCATCACCCGGCGCTTCATTCCGCCGGATAGCGTGACAATCTTTGCGTCCTTTTTGTCCCAGAGCGACAGGTCCTTCAGCACTCTTTCGATATGAGCCGGGTTTTTCGGCTTGCCGAACAGGCCGCGGCTGAAACTAACTGTGGCCCACACCGACTCGAAGGCGTCGGTGTGAAGTTCCTGCGGCACCAATCCGATCAGCGAGCGCGCGGCCCGGTAGGAATGGATGATGTCGTGGCCGCCAACCGTAATCTTGCCCTGGGTCGGATTGGCAATACCGCAGATGATGCTGATCAGGGTGGTCTTGCCGGCCCCATTCGGACCGAGCAGCGCAAAAATTTCGCCACGCTGGATCTCAAGGTTGATGTTGTCGAGTGCCTTGAAACCCGAGCCATAGGTCTTTGACAGATGTGCAACGGAGATGATGGAAGCCATGCGAGACTGACGGCCTGATTCTGAAATGGGAAAAAACAGGCGGCATTTCGAGCCGCTCACGGCGAGCATCGACAGATAGCTACGGCCGCGGCAAGGCGCAAGCGCCCACCCAGGCACTCGCCTATGCGCTGGTCAGCACAAAGCTACGCAGGCAAACACGAGTCCACCCCCAACGCCACGCCTGGAATGTCGCGCCGAAAAAAGTAATTATGTGGCAGTTACCGAAAATATTCGCTGATTACGTGCAGGTCGTAGGCAGCCGCCTGCCTTCCGTTCAGGCCGGCATCAATCACGCGGCGGCAAACTTCGACGGTAGCCATGTCGCCCAAATCGTTCGCGGCTTCGAGAACGATCCAGGCCGCATCCAATGGCTTATCCGGCCGCGATCCATCGGAAGCGCCAGCGGGCTGCTTGCGCCCGAAGGAGAGTGCGTTGATTTTCATCTTACCGGTCCGTCTCCGTCGGCGGGTTATTGCATCGATAGTGCCGGGTGGCGCTGCGGGTCGGCATCCACCAGGCCATCGGCATTCTTGCGTGAGCGGTAAAACTCCAGAACGCTACGGGACGTCTCGACATTCAAGCGGCCGAATTCGCTTTCCAGCTCCCTCAGCTCCTGGGCTGTGATGCGATGTTCTTTGGCGCCGAGAAACAGCAATGACATTGTCGTCTCCCATGAAAATTCCAGCGCCTTGGCCAGGATCAGCAGCGTTTCCCTGTTTCTGTCCAATACGGCGCGTTCGATCACATCGCCAGGCAATGAGCAAAGCAGAGACAGTCCGATCGTGACCTCTTCCAGGCGATGGGCCCGGGCGTAGCCGGATATGCTGTTTTCGTTGAGGTTGCCCTGCTGAAACTGGGTGGTCACCACGCGCTTGGCGACATAGTAGGTTCGCGAAACCGGGCCGAACTTCGACTGCAACTCGCCGGTGACGTCGCTCACCGACGACTGAATCTGTTCGATTATGCCGGGGCGTTCGCGTTCGAGCCGCTTTTTCACGTCGTCCGATGCCTTGGCGATCAGCTGCTGAAAGATGTGCCTTGGAATATCCTCGCGCAGCCCGAGCTGCTCGGCCAGAATGGAGTCGCCCTCCGCTCGCTTGATCATGTGCAGGAAGCCGAAATCCGAAAACCGCGCGCCATTGTTGCGCGCCACCGAGCTCACGACCTTCTGGTCGCCGCGCGTGACGAGCACGTCGGTGACAGATTCATCGATCGATTTTCGTTCAGCGATCGCGAGCATATGCGTCTGGCTTTTGGTGCAGGCATTGGCGACCAGCGCATAGGGCTCGAGGCGCTCGGACTCCCGGAGTACCGGGCCGGCGACATCGATCGAATCGTCAAAGGCAAGCTTATGGATGATGTTGACCGGGGCGCGGTCGAAGCGAGCGAGCTGTCGGGCAAGCTGCGCGCGGGCAGCGACTTCGATTTCGTCCGCCAATCGTCCGATCACGGCGCCGAATGTCCATATCTCGTCGTCGCTGTAGCGGCCGGCAATCATGACGTCAGTGGTATGCCACAAGGCCCGCTTGCGGCTTTCGGGCGTGCCTCGGGTGACAGCCTCCTCAAGCTCCTGGAGAAACGAACCTAGTTCACTCATTTGGGCAGACCCTGATCGCGCCAACCGCGCACAACAGCTAAGCGAGTTGGATGATCGCCGGTATCCGCGATTTTTCGGTAAAGATGGCGGAGAAGGATTGCTTCTAAAAATTCATTAAAAAGGACAAAAGTTCGTTAATTTGCGTTCAGTTCTACGCTCGCGGTGCCATGGATCACCATCCGAACAGGTCGAATCTGTTCGGAATCTCATCAGTTCGTTTGAAGATGATGCCGGGGCGAACGCTTTTCGCGTTTGTCGTGATAAATAATCGGTTTCAGGTTTTCCGGACGGTGCGCTACGCCCGCTCGACGAAGCTATCGACAACCTTCTTCTCGCCGGCCTTTTCGAACGCGATGGTAAGCTTGTTTCCATCAATCTTCACCACCAGGCCGTAGCCGAATTTCTGATGAAACACACGGTCGTTCAGCTTGAATTCTGAGGTCGTGCCGGTGGACTTCGCAATCAGCTCGCCCTCGATGGTCATCGGGGCGCGGCTATTGCGGCCGAAGCCGCCAGACTCGGCTCGCGACGAGAATGGCGATTGGCTTTCATTGAAACCGCCGCCGGCCTGGCCCTTGCGACCGCGCGCGCGGTTGGCCTGTGCGCGTTGCCAGCCCGGCGTCGCGTAGCTGGAGCCGAAGGATTCGACATTATCGAAACGTGACGGACCGTAACCGCTGCTGCCGCCCCATCCGGAGCCGCCCTTTGATTCCGTGATCTCGACATTCGGTGCCGGCAATTCGTCCAGAAAGCGTGAGGGGATGGTAGTCGACCACGTCCCGTGAATCCGGCGGTTGGTGGCGAAGTAGATTTTGGCACGGCGACGGGCGCGGGTGAGGCCGACATGGGCGAGGCGCCGCTCCTCTTCCAACCCGGCGCGGCCCTGCTCGTCGAGCGTGCGCTGGCTCGGGAACAGGCCTTCCTCCCACCCGGGCAAGAACACGTTATCAAATTCGAGTCCCTTGGCGGAATGCAACGTCATGAGCGAGACTGCCTCCTCGTCGGCGCCGCCGTCGCGATCCATCACCAACGAGATGTGTTCGAGAAAACCTTGCAGGTTCTCGAACTCTTCCATCGAGCGCACCAGTTCCTTGAGGTTTTCGAGCCGGCCGGCGGCATCGGCTGAGCGATCCTTTTGCCACATCTCGGTGTAGCCGCTCTCGTCCAGTACGATCTCGGCGAGCTCGGTGTGCGAAATCACTTCGCGCTGCGCGCGCCAGCGCTCGAACGACGTGATGACGTCGCGCAGGCCACCGCGGGCTTTCGGTTTCAGCTCGTCGGTCTCGATCACGGCGCGGGCCGCCTCGAACAGCGGAATCCGGCGCTTGCGGGCGTGATCATGCAGCATCTGCACGGTGGCGTCGCCCAGGCCGCGCTTCGGCACATTGACGATACGTTCGAAAGCGAGATCATCGGCGGGCGAGTTGATGACGCGCAGATAGGCCAGCGCGTCGCGGATTTCGGCACGCTCGTAGAAGCGCGGGCCACCGATCACGCGATAGGGCAGGCCAAGCGTGACGAATCGATCTTCGAACTCGCGCATCTGGAACGAGGCGCGCACCAGAATAGCGACGTCATTGAGATTTTCGCCGGCGCGCTGCAGCTCCTCGATCTCCTCGCCGATGCCGCGGGCTTCCTCTTCCGAGTCCCATGAGCCCGTGACGGTGACCTTTTCGCCGTCGACGTCTTCGGTACGCAGAGTCTTGCCGAGCCGACCTTCATTGTGCGCGATCAGATGCGAGGCGGCTGCGAGGATGTGTCCGGTGGAGCGGTAGTTGCGTTCCAGCCGGATGACCTTGGCGCCGGGAAAGTCGTGCTCGAAACGAAGGATGTTGTCGACCTCGGCGCCGCGCCAGCCATAAATCGACTGATCGTCATCACCGACGCAGCAGATGTTTTTCGGGCGAGCAGAGGACAGCAGAGCGGATTGCACTGCAGGAGCAGAGCCGGAATTCGGCGTGTATCTATCGTCAGTTTCAGATGCCGAGATCAAATTGTCGGTGCGACCCGGACTGACCGATGGGAGAGGCGGTTCGGGTTTCGACGGTGACTGCGCCAAAAGCCGCAGCCAAAGATACTGCGCGACGTTGGTGTCTTGATATTCGTCCACCAGAATGAACTTGAAGCGGTTCTGGTATTGCCTGAGCACATCCGGATTTTCGCGAAACAGCCGGATGTTCTCCAGCAACAGGTCGCCGAAATCGGCAGCGTTGAGGATCTTCAGCCGTTCCTGATAGGCCGAGTAGAGCTTGCCGCCTTTGCCATTGCCAAAGATCGCGGCTTCGCCCGGCGGCACTTGCGAGGGTGTCAGCCCACGATTTTTCCAGCCATCGATCAATCCGGCCAACATTCGTGCCGGCCAGCGCTTGTCGTCGATATTCTCAGCCTGCAGCAGCTGCTTCAGCAACCGGATCTGATCGTCGACGTCGAGCACCGTGAAACTCGACTTCAACTGAACCAGTTCGGCATGGGTTCGCAGGATGCGTCCACCGATCGAGTGAAAAGTCCCGAGCCACGGCATGCCTTCGACCGCCTGGCCGAGCATCTGGCCGAGACGCAGCTTCATCTCGCGCGCCGCCTTGTTGGTGAAAGTCACCGACAGGATTTCGCCCGGCCTGGCCCGGCCCATGCTGAGGATGTGCGCGATCCGGCAGGTCAGCACACGGGTTTTGCCGGTCCCGGCACCGGCCAGCACCAGCACTGGCCCATCCAGCGTTTCCACGGCCTCGCGCTGCTCGGGATTGAGGCCGGCGAGATATTGCGGAGTGGCGCTGGCCCGGGCGCGCGCGGCGATGCCACCGGCCGCTGGCTGGTGATCGGGAACCTCGCGATGGATCAGCTTGTTCGGCTCGGTCATATGCGAATCGTTTTCCGCGCACGATGGCACCGTCGGGCGGCCAAGGGGAGCCTTCATAGCAGGATTAAACTGCATATGGGGTTTTGCGGCGATTATGACAGGCCTTTATCAACCGGGCGCCGCCCCCGGGGCGTCCGCCAAGACCTCCAAATTGTTCCTGCGAGTTGAAGAAATTTCCTGGGATTCAGGGCCACCAGGTGAAGGGAACCTTCATTCCGATATCCAATTGTTTCCGAAGTAGATGCGCGGACCTTAGCTTCGCGCCTAAACCGAGACGGAAAAACTTAGAGGTTGTCATGCTTGGCTGGGTTGTTACGTTTCTGATCATTGCGCTGATCGCAGGCATCCTGGGATTCGGCGGCATCGCCGGCGCTTCGATCGAAATCGCAAAAATCATCTTCTTTATCGCGGTGGTCTTGTTCCTGGTCTCCGCGGTAATCGGTCTGTCGCGCGGCCGCACTCGTATCTAGCGTTGTTGCCGCAAGCCGACGGCAGCGGCAGCTCGCGCTCGCGCCAGTTACCTGGCGGGCATCGCGACCTTCCGGCCAAGGCCGACCGGCCGCTGCAGCGTAGAATGAGCGTTCGCCAGCGTTTCGATGCGGGTGCGAATGTCCGGAGGAAAAGGCGCGGTCTTTCGCGTGGCCATGTCAACGTGAATCGTCATGTTCTCGGAAGTGGCCGACAGCCAGCCCTCGCTGGCATGCCGTAATTCCTCGAAGGTATGCAACCGCTTCTCGTCGGCGCCGACCAGCAGTACCGACACCTGCACCGGGTCTCCCAGATGAACCTCGCGCAAGTAGCGCACGTGGCATTCGGCGGTGAAGGTCGACCCATGACGTTCCTTCATGTAGCCCGGCCCGATGCCGAGCTTGAGCCATAGTTGGTCGATGGCTCGGTCAAACATCACATTGTAATAGGCCATGTTCAGATGGCCGTTATAGTCGATCCATTGCGGCTCGATTTGCATGATGGAAGCCAGAAACGGCGCGGGCCGGAGCAAAACATCCTCATCGCCAGCAGCGGTCGTCATAAGGCCTCCCATGTAGTTCCGCGTCTTGACCGTTTATATAAGCTTTGCAAGGGTCGGCCGCACGCCGGGAGAATCTAGTGGACACCATCGCCAGCAGCAATCTGAAACGGCCGGAACCGCAGGCGCTGGCGAGTACGCTGGAAGCGCTGGCCGCCCGCTTTGGCAATCGCCTGATCACCTCGCAAGCCGTGCGCGACCAGCACGCCCATACCACCACGTGGCTGACGCCGGAGCCGCCGGATGCCGTGGTGATGGCGCAGGAGACCGCCGATGTCCAGGACGCCGTGCGGATCTGCGCGAAAAATCGAGTGCCGGTGATCGCGTTCGGTACCGGCACCTCCCTTGAGGGACAGGTCAACGCGCCGGCCGGCGGCGTCTGCATCGATCTGCGCGACATGAACAACGTGCTTGAAGTCCACGCCGATGATCTCGACTGCGTGATCCAGCCGGGCATCACCCGTAAGGCGCTGAACGAATATCTGCGCGACCAGGGCGTGTTCTTTCCGATCGATCCCGGCGCCGATGCCTCGCTCGGCGGCATGGCATCGACGCGAGCTTCCGGCACAAATGCGGTGCGCTACGGCACGATGCGCGACAACGTGCTGGCGCTAAAAGTCGTGCGCGCCGACGGCGAGATCATCACCACCGGCACCCGGGCAAAGAAAAGCAGCGCCGGCTATGATCTGACGCATCTATTCGTCGGCGCCGAAGGAACGCTCGGCATTATCTCCGAGCTCACTATCAAGCTGCGCGGCATCCCCGAGACCATCGCGGCAGCCGCCTGCTCGTTCAGCACCTTGCGGGGCGCCTGCCAGGCCACGATCCTGGCCATTCAGACCGGCATCCCGGTCGCGCGGATCGAATTGCTCAACGCGGCGCAGGTGCGCGCCTGCAATGCGTATTCAAAGCTGACGCTGCCCGAGACGCCATTGCTGCTGCTCGAATTCCACGGCAGCGAGAATGAGGTCGCTGAGCAATCGCGGAATTTCAGCGAGATTGCCAATGAATGCGGCGGCGGTGAATTCAGTTGGACCACAAGGCCGGAGGATCGCAACAGGCTTTGGCAGGCGAGGCACGACGGCTATTGGGCCGTGAAAGCGCTGCGGCCCGGAGCCGGCGTAGTCGCGACCGACGTCTGTGTGCCGATTTCACGGCTCGCTGATTGCGTCATCGAGACCGAGGCAGATTTGAATCGGCTCAATCTGCAGTCGCCGATTGTCGGTCATGTCGGGGACGGCAATTTCCATTGCTCGCTGCTGTGCGACGTTGACGATCGCGACGAGATGGCGCGAGGCGAGGAATTCATGCATCGACTTGTCGAGCGCGCCCAGGCGATGGGCGGTACCTGCACCGGTGAGCACGGCATTGGTCAGGGCAAGCAAAAATATTTGAAGGCCGAACTCGGCTCTGAAGCGATAGATGCCATGCGCGCGCTGAAGCGGGCGCTCGATCCAGAAAACATTTTCAATCCGGGAAAGATATTGCCGGCGATCTAGGGTCCGTATCAATCGAAACGACGGCCCTGCCGACCACCGGCATTCTGCGTTTTTTTGATTTTACGGGCACGGGCGATGTGGTGGTTCGCTAAAGCGGAGCGGCGGTGGTTCGATAAACGCGAACGCAAAGAGGTCTGGGACGAGGAGATCCAGTGGCCGATCGGCGATATCGAGGCGGCGCACAGGATTCGGGACATCTGCCGGTCTGCTGTTGATAGCGCCGAGAAGCGAGCTGCCGCTGGCGACCACCCGGAAAGGGAAAAGAGCCATGCTGACCGGTACGAGCGCGCTGCCAAGGCGGCGATGCAAATTGCCATCAAGATTTCCGACGACCTGCTTCGCGACTCTTCCGTACGTCAGATCGTGAACCTGTGCGTCACCGCAAACGATCTGAAAACCGCTCGGATATTGTTTCGGGCAATTCAGGCCGTCTCGATCCGCGAAGACGTCCTGAATGAACATCCGATGTTGCGACAGTGACTGCCGCACGAGATGACAGCCATCGGACGGGCAGGGGATCTGCTCAAATGGACCATGACATTCTGGCCCGGCTGGAGCAGCGTCTCGGGCGATTACACGCCAGGCAGCGGCTGGGCATCGAATGCGATCACGAGGCGCAAATTTTCGGGCAAGGCCTCACCTTGCTGCACCTGGAGAACTGGTACTCGGCCCAATCGCTCATTCGAGCCGCGCTGAAGTTGAGCGGTCTTTACTGGCGCGCCCGCCGTAACGCCGAACGCATTATCGTCAAGCAAAACGAGGTCAGGTCAAAGGATCTACCGCCACGCTTCGACGGATTCACCATCCTGCATATCAGCGACATGCACGTCGACATGAACGAGGCGGCGATGCGCCGATTGGTCGAACTGGTTGGCGAATTGCGCTACGACCTTTGCGTTCTGACGGGCGACTTTCGCGGCAAGACTTTCGGGCCATTCGAAGCCGCGCTGGCCGGTGTAGGACGGGTGCGAACTCATCTGCGCGGCCCGATCTATGGCGTGCTGGGCAATCATGACACGATCCAGATGGTTCCCGGGCTCGAAGCGATGGGGATGCGAATATTGATCAACGAGTGCGAGGTGATCTCGCGCGAGAACGAGCAGATTTTTCTGGCC